>NZ_JAMZBE010000070.1:0-19013 GCF_024158645.1 Halomonas sp. 707B3 | reverse complement strand
CATCAAACCCGCCGTACTGCTTTTGGCTGGCGCGCTGTTCATCTTCGTCGTGGTGGTGTTTTTGCTGCCGGTATACGACCTCATTGCGCAAAGCACACAGCTTCGCTGAATAGGATTCGTGATGCCCCAATTTTCAATGGCTCAAACACGTCATTGCCGCGGCTTTTCGCTGCTGGAGTTACTTGCCTTACTGGCGCTGCTCACAGGGCTGGTGTCGGCACTGCTTTACAAAACCCTTGATGTCAGTGTTCAAGTAACACAGCAAAATACAGAGACAGCGCTGGCAGCAGCCGATGAACAGTTACGCCAGTTCGCCGCTTGGAATGGGCGGTTGCCCTGCCCTGATACTACTGGGAATGGGATTGAAAATTGTAGTGGGGGGGCGCAAAAAGGGAACTTACCCTACCGCACCCTAGGGCTGGCTGCAGTGGGTTATACGGTGGGGGAGCAGGGGAGCCGTGCGATGATTTACGGGGTCTACCGTAATGAGGTCGCAGACGCCGATTTGGCAGCAACTGCCGAGCGCTTCAAACCCACCAATGCCGATGCAACGGCGTATGATCTGGGCAATGAGAATACGCTCGATTTCTGTTCAGCGTTGGAAGACGCCTCAGAGTTGGCGCAGAACGATAACTATCTGCACATCAGTGACACCAACGACACAGCGGTAGCTATGGCCTACATGCTGGCCAGCCCGGGAGCCTCTAATGCTGATAGCGATATTAATGACGATCGCTACGACGGGCTGAACAGCACGAGCAGCACCGGCTTCAATGCCTCGCAAACGCCGGTTTCCGCAAACTACGACGATATTACCCAAGGGCGCGGCCTCGCCGAGCTTTACGAACTGTTGCACTGTGAAATAAGCCAGCGCTCGTTAAACCTGTCGGCCAACGCGATTGCGCTGGAAGAGGAGAACATCGCTTTTGCTGAGTCTAACCAGGAGAGTGCAGACCAGGGGGTATTAATGAATGCCGTGGGTAGTGCGTTGACCGCGTGGTCTATGGGGCAGGCGGTGGCTGGGTTGAGTGGTGCTATTGAGGTTCAGACGATTTCGACCGGTTTGTTAGCAACGGCCACGGCCACCTGCGCGGTACCGCCCTTTGCTGGCTGTGCGCTGGTGCCTGTTTATACGGCGGCCGTCTCTGCCGCTGGCAGTGGTGTTACCTTGTCAGGTATTGCGGTTGGTCTTTCTGGCACTGCCTTGGGTTTACAAATTACCTCTACAGCGCTGTATGACACCATCGCTGATAAGGCGGGAGTACCAGACACTTTTGAAGGTGAGCTGGGGATTACTCAGGACAACGTCAATGATGCACAGGATAAATATGCCCAGGCTAATGTGGCTGCTCAGGAGGCTGAAAGCACCTATCAAAATGAATTAGCACAGTACGAATCAGGGCCAAAGGCAGCTGCTGTTGCCAGCAATAATACGCTAGAAGACGAGATTCGTAAGTTGTCAGGTGATAGCCAAGACAACGCATTTGATGACCTTTACGGGTTCCCGCGTCCAGAAGATCTAGACCCGGAAGATCCACCAGACGAGGCCGATGTCATTATCGGGGTTGAGCCCGTTATTGATGCTTGGCTCAGCACGGCGGCATCGGCAGAGCAAATGGGCAATGTCGATTTAGTGGATGAGGATGGCAACCCATTTACCGATGAAAATGGTAATCCCATTGACCTTGATGCCGACGCAGAGGCTGCAAGAGTGTTTGCCAGCAATCGTATTGCCGAGGTTCGCCAGGGTTTCGAAGCCACTTCCACTTGCATCGATGAACAAGTTTGCCCCTTGGTGACAGCCTTTGATGCGCATGTCGAGGCCTACACGGCGGAGCGAGAAGCCTGGTATGCAGTAGAGGCTCTACGTGCAAAGGCCGACGCGGCGCGTACTGAGGCCGACGGTGCTTATGACGCCTACGGTGCGCTCGACTGTGCCTTTAATTCCAATAGTGATTATGACACTAAGACCAATAGCTGTACTGCTGGTGCGCCCGGCAGCAGTGCAGGGAGCGCTGATCAAGATTTCTGTGATGCTTCAAGCGACGCTTACGATGAGGACTCCTGTGCGGCGTGGCAAGATGCTCAAAATTCCAACCCTGTATGTGAAGAAGGCGGTGAGTACTATGACGCTGACGTATGTGCCGCTGTGGGAGAAAGGGCCGAGAAGATAACGATGTTCAGCGGTATGGATAACTTGGTGCAGCAACTGGATAGCAAAGGAACCGTACGATGAGTACGCAGCGCCAGACTGGGTTCAGCCTATTGGAAATGACTCTTTCCTTTGCTGTGTTGGGGTTCTTGTTCGCCATGGCTCCTATGGCTTTAAACGTGTTGGGTAGTGCTCAAAGCGCTGCCCCTGCTCTTGACCGTGTCAAGTTGGCCGTGAATGCGACCGTGGGCTTTGTCGTACAGCATGATCGTTTGCCTTGCCCGGATTCCGACGGTAATGGCTTCGAGGATTGTGATGTCCGCAGCGGGCGTTTTCCCTATCGTACCGTTGGCCTTGGCCAGCCATTGATCAATGAAAGTGGCTTTCCGTTTCACTATGCGGCTTATCAGCACACTAACGCCAACTTGGTAGCGCTGCAGGTCAGCTATGAACCCTTATTGTTGAACGGCGCTAATTCACAGCAGAAAAACGCGTTAGATTTTTGCCAAGGGCTCAGGCTTGGTGTATCCGGTGGTTTACAGGCTACCGAACCCCATGTGCAGTCGCATACGGGTGAGCGTGGCATCAATCCAGCTTTTCTGCTTGTTGATCCTGGCCCGCTTGATGCCGACCGGGACGGGCGACCATTTGATGGCCTAAACGCGACCGGGCTGGAGTATGAGTCGGCGGGGCGCGGCCAAAGCGATGAATACGACGACCGTGTAATTGCCATGAGTTTTGCCGAACTGGCCACCCGGCTCGACTGCCCAGCCATCCTTGCACGTGTAAGCGCGGCGACCCGTGAGGCTAACGCGGCCTACGATGCTTGGCGTGCTTATGAGTTCTACTTGACGTTTCGCATATTTGGTGAAGAAGTCCGCGAAACCAATCTGGAAATCGCCGAACTTAAGCGTTTGATTGCGGAATTCAACTCAGCGGGAAGCATCGCAATGGGCCTTAACGACATTGCCACAGGGTTGGCCAGTGCCACCGGGGCAAGTGGGGTGGCGGTTGCAGCCATTAATGCGGCAGCGGCGACATTTATGATAGTAGAAGAGCTAAGTAGCACGGCAGAAGAGGTTGATGAGAAAACAGAGGAATTGGCCACAGCCGTGGAACAACGAGAAGCGGCAGAGGTGGCTCGCGATGATGCCAAGGCGTACCGAGACCAGACAGCTCAACTGGCACTAGACCGAGATACGAAGGGGTGGTTCCAATGAATGTAGGGCGCAGGCAGCAGGGTATGACTCTGATTGAGCTTTCCCTGATGCTGATAGTTTTGGGGCTCATAACTGCTGTCATGGTGTCGTTGGTGCCCTCAATGACACGTCTAGCCAGTGTGGAATCAGCCATTAATGACGTCAGCGATACACAGAATGCTATCGCTGGCTTTGCTCTTACTACCGGCCGACTGCCCTGTGCCGATGCTAATCAGGATGGTTTAGAAGATTGTCCGGCGGTAGCTGGCGGCTTCCCTTATTTGACCGTAGGGATCGGCGCCCCTCTGCGCAACGCTTACGGCTACGACTACCGCTATGTTGTTTATGCTCGCCGCGATAATACGCCAATGAATGATGCTGAGCTGACGAAAGCGAGCGATCGATGGCAGCCTACGCTGGTTTCAGGATTGCCCCCGGTTGCGGAACTGACTGCTATGGAAAGCATAACACCAACGGACCTCTGTCGCGCGCTTGGTGTGGCGCAGGCGAGTACTGTCAATGACCAATCTTTATCGCTGGAATATCTAGCTGCAAGTGAAGTGGTGGCCTATGTGCTGGTGAACCCTGGGCAGGCGGATCGTAACGGTAATGGCTCACTGTTTGACGGAGTGAACACTGACGGACTTAGCGTTGAGCACCCGCTTCGCCGTAGCAGCCGTGATTATGACGATAGTGTTAGCGTGGTGCGCTTTAACCAGCTGTGGGAGCAATTAGGGTGTTCGGCACAACTGGCTACGGCAGGGCACGCGCACCCTAACGTTCAGTCCATGTTGGCGATGTTCCGACAGACCATTCGTGATTATCGCGCTCAGCTAGCGTTGGTCGAAGAGATGGCATTTGCCGATAACTTTCAAACAGGCGCTTCTATTGCTTCGGCATCAGCCTCGGTGGCCGCCGCCGCTGCCATCGCACCTACCGCGACAGCATCAGCCATTAATACTGCAGGTGCTACTGCGGCCGCAGTGGGGGCATCCGTTGGTGCGATTAGCGGCAACACTGCCTTGGTAGGTACGGCGACAGCTGCACAGCTCGTGGCTATCGATAATTTAAATAAAGTGCGCGACCAGTTGGATGAGCTGGACTTACTTATTAAGGACTTGGACGAGTTACATGACAGCGTTGATGACAATGTTGTTGCCGCCGATAACGATGCGCTTTCTGCCCGATAATGGTTGCTAGAGACTTTTATGACGAAAATCACCTTGACTCGCCAACGCGGTTTTACATTGTTGGAAATGTCCATGGCCTTGATTGTGGTGGCGCTGATCATCAGTGCCGTGACCTTGGGCAGTAACTTGCAGCGCAATACCGTCTACCAGCATATGGCGACCAGCTTTGTGCGGGGTTGGCAGTTGGCATTTCTTAGCCATGTAGACCGTGTGGGCGTTGCGCCTGGCGATAATCAAACAACACCGACCGGTAAGGTGAATGGTGCAGATGATAGCGAGTTGTGCAATCTGGATTTGCGCAATGCCATGTACGCGGCAGGTGTGACGATGCCTCAGGGGCGTTCGGAAGGCTACGAGACCCACTACGGCTATTTGGATAGTAATGGCAACCCGCAAGATGTCAGCGCTTGTTTTCTCAATACCGAGTGGAGCGTGCCGGGCAGTAGTGCGGGGAGCTATGTAGTACAACGCAAGAATGTGTTGGTATTAGAGGGTTTGACGCCAGACTTAGCGCGTATGCTGGATAGCCTAGTGGACGGCAATGCCGATGCACGGTTTGGTAGCTTTCGTGAGGAGAGTCAGGCGGCGCTTACAACCACTAGCAGTGAGGAGTGGAGCCTGGAAAGCGGAGTGGCTTATGGTAGTGCCACTGCCACTAATCTCGACGAATCCCAGATAGCTACATTAACGGCTTACTATTTGATGGATCGATGATGGATATAGTCGCTTCTATCTCCCAGCGAACGGATGCCCCAGAGCTAGGCGATACCCTTTTACGCCTGGGCATTCTTGAGCCTATTCAGCTGGCTTATGCGCGGCAAAAACAGGCTGTGACCGGTGAATCACTCAATCAGATACTGGTTCGCCTGGGCTTGGTGGCCGACAGCGATTTGGCGCGTGTGCTCGCTGAGTATCACGGCTTGCCTTATATCAGCCAGGAGGAGTGGCCTACCCCAGACCCGGAAGTGCTCCAGTTATTTACCCGAGAGGCGTGCTTAGCTCACGGCGTGTTGCCGCTGCGTATTGCGGCAGGGCAGCTAGAAGCCGTATTGGGTAATGCTGACCCTGAGCGCGCTGCGAGCTTAATTCAGCGCCGTACTGGCTTAACGCCCAACCTGAGGCAGGGAGACTTTGTCGCCGTGGCGCGGCGTATTGAGTCAGCCTATTCACTGCGGCAGCGTTCAGCGCTCTCTGCTTTCGAGCGTGAATATTGCCAGCTGCGCCAGGATACGCAGGGCTCATTTCCCATTGATGAGTTGATCAATCAACTACTGGTGTTGGCGGTAAGCGAGCGGGCAACGGATATTCATTTGCAGCCAGAGCCGCAGTCATTGCATATGGCGTTTCGTATTGATGGCGTACTGGTCCCTATCATGGCGCTTGACCGGGAGCTGATGCGGCTGGTGTCGGCAATTAAGGTTATCTCGGCAATGGATATCTCGGACAACCTAAGGCCCCAGGATGGTCGCTTCTCGGTCACCCTGGATAATCAGGCCTATGATGTTCGTGTTTCCACTAGCATCACGCCTCAGGGGGAGAGCGTTGTTTTGCGCCTGTTACCCAAGGGGGTGTCGGTAGCCGGGCTAGAAGAGTTGGGATTTGCACCGGAGCATCTTGAGTGTCTCCAAGGCTTGTTTCAGCAGCCGCACGGTATCTTCCTGATGACCGGGCCTACTGGCTCGGGGAAAACGACCACTCTACATGCCGGGCTACGGCCGCTGGGGATGACGGGCAAAAGTATCCTGACCGTGGAAGACCCGATTGAGTATGAGCTGCCGGTGGCCTCGCAGACCCAGGTAAACCGCAAGGCGAATTATACCTTTGATACTGCGATTCGCCATTTTCTGCGCCATGACCCGGATATTATGTTGGTAGGTGAAATTCGTGACGGGGAAACGGCAGAAGCTGCGATCCGTGCGGCGGAAACCGGGCATTTGGTGCTCTCTACGCTGCATGTGAATAGTGTTTCTGGCGTAGTTGGCCGTTTGATGGCGCTTGGGATTACCCCGCAGGCCTTGGCTGAAACGCTTATTGGCTGTATCAATCAGCGCTTGGCGCGCTGCCTATGTTCGCACTGTAAGGAGCCGGTGGCGACGCCGGAGCATATCCCGTCAGGGTTTGAGTCTCTGTTGTTGGAGGTTCAGCACTTTCGAGCGGTGGGTTGCGAGCATTGCCGACAGACTGGTTACCATGGGCGGGTGCCTGTCTATGAAATGCTGATTGTTGATGCGCCATTGGCGCGATGGGTGGAGGAAAGAGGAATGCGTGCTGAGCTGGCAGGGCTGCTCACATCCAGTAACCATGTCTCTATCTGGGAGACAGGCGCACGCCTTGTGCGCGAGGGGCTGACAACGGTTGATGAGCTGATGCGCGTTTTGGGTAGCCGGGATGTGCTCGTTCCAGCGATGCGCTCGTTATGATTCCACGACAAAGGCGATGCCTTTGCCAAATACGGAGCGCAGGGGCAACGTCATGCCCTGTTTTCGGGCTTTTTGCCGTAGGCGGCTGAGGATAACGTCAATACGATGGACATCAGGCTCCTCGGCATAGTCAAACAGCAGGTCGTGGAGTACCCAGCGGTCAAATATTTGGTTGGAAGACTCCACCAGTACTTTGAGTAAGTCGAATTCCTTTGGCGTTAGCTTTATAGCAGTCTCGTCGGGAGCCACCAATTGAGAGGATGCCGGTTCAAGATACCAAGCGCCCGTTTGATTAAGTTGGCAGGTGGGCGTAGGGCTAACGTTTTGGGTGGTTTGCAGCCGTTGGCCAAGCTGTATCAGCGCATCGCTTAGTTGCACAAAGTTAATAGGCTTTACTAAGAAAAGGTCCGCCCCCAGGTCAAGGCCACGTAACCGCTCGTGCTTTTCACCGCGAGCGGTGATGATAACCAGCCCGTAGTTGGACAGTTGACGCAGGTGCTCGACGACGCTGAAACCATCCTCTTCTGGCAGCCCCAGGTCTATCAGCACAATATCGACAGGGTGAAAATGCAGCTTTTTCCAAAAGGCTTCAGCGCTGGGGACGCCCCACACAGGAAACCCTTTGTGCTGCAGGTAGAACTCTACTTCTTCTCGTAGGTCTTCGTTATCCTCAATAATGGCGATGCTTGGAGTGCTGGGGTTTTTCATTAAGCTTCCTGACTATTCTTTGGTTGTACAGGCAGTGTAAAGATAAACCGACAGCCAGACGAGGTATTCTCCGCTAGCGTTAATTCCCCTCCATGGGCTCGTACAATTTGACGGCTTACGTGGAGCCCTAGACCGACGCCACGTGATGAATCACTCGGGACTGCTCGGCGGTAACGCTCAAAGATCATGCCCGCTCGGTCAGGAGGAATTCCTGTGCCTTGGTCGCGTATACTGATCGCCCAATGATCCTGTTGACGGGATAAATCAATATGGATAGTGCCGCCGGGTGAGTACTTGACGGCATTATCAATGACGTTAGAGAGTGCAATACGCATTAAGGCCGAGTCAATCGCAAGCGTGCTTGCCGTTTCTGCCTCAGGGTGTGTGTATGCGTTGATCGCCTGCTTTTCCTGCGTCAGTTTCCAGCTATGATGGTCCGATAGAGGAATCAAAGAAGCCGCCGAGGTAATCAGTGCTAGCAACGAGTGTGGGTGGCGCTCAATACTCAGCTGGCTTGCTGACAGTCGAGCATCAGCGAGGCAGTTGTCGGTTAGCTGGACAAGCCGCTCTGTGGCCCGTTCGATTTTTTCATAACGCCGGGTTACCTGATGGTTGTTGCCAGAGCTGACTTGGCGAAGGTTGGCCAAACTGGCGGTAATAATGGCTAACGGCGTGCGGAATTCATGGGCGACTATCCCCATAAACTGACGTTGATGCGCCCTGGCTTCTCTCTCAAAGTGTAACTCTTCAGCCATTTTTTTCTTATTAAGCGCTTCGATACGCTGTCTATACACTTGGAAAACGACTGTTCCAACCACTAAAAGCATATTGATAATAAGGCCGTATTGCCATATTACATAGATGGATGAGTGGTAAGGCAGCCAGTGAAGCATCGACATAAGCCCGGAGAGGCTAACCAGCATAAGTAATAGCGGGCTAATTCCTAGAATTAAATTTGCAAGTTGAAATTTTTCTTTCCACCAGATGTAGAGACAAGCAATCAGGAAGATAATGCCAGTGAAAAGGTAGATGATAGCCTGTAAATAAATGGCTTCTTGATAAAGGTTTAACGGTACGCAAATTATCAGCAAGAGGGTGAACAATGCCGTGCCGGCCATTAGCTTGTGAGCCCAAGGGATTTTCTCCTTAAACTGCATAACCTCAGTGCTCATCCATAATAGGGCGGCATAAGAGGTTAAAGTAAATATACTGGTCAAATAATGCTGTAATGTCAGGCCGATACTAGGTACTACCCAGGCCACATAACCTTGAACACAAGCAACTAGCCCATAGCCACTGGATACCGCAGTAATAGACCAAAGCCTTTTGCTGCGTAGCAGGGCCGCTAATGTTAAGGCTAACAGGCTGGCAATAGCGGCAATACCCAAGTAAAAAGCCCAAAAGCTAGTGGTACGTGCTGCATGTTGCAAGAAGAGATGTGGCTCCCAGAGTTCTAAGTCTAGTAACAGAGCGCTGGTAGTAGCAGCTCGCAACATCACCTCATAGCCCTTAACGCTATCTGGCGGCGGGGGAAGCCTAAACACCGGAAAGCGATAGTCAATATCGCCTCTTTTACCTTCCCAAGTGTCTCCGGTGCGTTTTTCTACCCAGGGCTCTTGGCTGCCTTCTGGTCGATAAAAGAAACGGATGTCATCAATAAAATTTGGGGCTAGTACAAGCCAACGCTCATTACCCGCAAAAAAATGAGCAGGTAGTTTAAAGTGTAGCCAGTGTGGTATGTGGGTATAGCCACGTGAGAAGATCGCGGTATGTGTTTCTTCTCTGTGGCTTAGCTGTGCATACGCTTGACCCAGCGTTTGTTGCAAGGAATTATCTGGCATCACGGCATAGGGTATATCTTTTCCTAATGCCAGAGGAGAGGCGAAGGCATTAATGGGAAGTAATAAAGTAAGCGCTAGAAGTAGCCACCGTATTGCCTGACGTGGAGGCAATAATTTTGTGAACAGGTTGGTCAAAGGGAAGATCCACATTCTGTCTGCTACTTTTAGTGCTGTAGAGAATGAGTGCTGATTTTTAGCAGCTACTAGTAAGCAATTATTTGCAATGTGGGGCATATTATTAAAAGGGAAAATGATAGCCCCATGTTTTGGAGTTAGCTTGTTTTGTCAGGTGTATCGTCCGCAGAAGCAGGCGCTACAACCGCAACGGTTTTTTGCTCCCGCGTCCATTTGCCCGCTTTTTTATCAATGTACTGAAAGTGCTCGTTAGTAAAGCTGCCCTGGTTACAGGCGTGGCGGTAAGACACGGTAGGCACGTTGGCGTGGGTTAGCCACTGGATAAATACCCCAGGCCCGGTAATGTCGAACACATTAGTCAACTCATTCTGCTTAATATTGACGCTAATTTGCTCAATGAGCAGCGCCAGATTAGGGTTGTTGGGTTTACTGACAATAAAGTAGTTACTTAGCTCGCCCTTACGGGTAGTAACATAAAGCTCGTCAATATCGTTAGGTATCACGCTGCCAAGTGGCCAAATGGCGTGGGCATCGATATCCAGGTAGACCCCGCCATGCTTTTGCAGTACCAGCAAGCGCCAAAAATCCGCCTGGGCGGCACCAATTTGCAGCCGGGAGTACTGCTGATTGATATCTTTGTTGTAGTGTTCGGCAATAAATGCTTTTCGGGCTTCGGTAATCATAAACCGATACTCAAAGCGCGGGGCCATCAGGCGGTTGAACAGGTAGTTGAGATAAACCGGCAGGGTGACTTTATTGGTAAAGTTGGTTTGCCAAATAATACGTGGAACTACCGAATCATTTTTAGGCGCTAACCAGGGCGCGGCGCGCTCTGGCAGCGTGAAGCGCTTGTTGGGAACAATAGCGTGAAAGACATAGCTCAGTAACTTGGTAATGTTAGCAAATAGCTTAATAAAACGGCTAACAACCACTATCAGCGTTTTGTTGGTGGCAGGCCTTGTAGGCATGAGAATCCTTTTAAATCAGTTCCGTGCGTAACGGTTAAGCGAAGGGGCGTTACCAGCCTCCTTGGCCTTCCAGTAGGCTACGTATGTTATTGTCGAGCGGTAGCTGGAAATCTGCGCTACCCAATACCATGGCATCGCCAGCGCGAACTACCCGTGCGCTCACATAGAGGTAATCCTGCCCTTGGGCATAAGTTCCCATCAAAATCGAGCGGGCGTTGTGCTGGGCGCTAAGACGTTGAACCTGGCGGGAGAGAATAAGTTCACCCACGCTCTCTTCAATAAACATGCTGTCACGCATTTTGACTTCGCGAACCTGCATGCCTTGCTGTGCCAAAGCGGACGCCATGATCTCCGAGCTAATACGGCCAAAAGTAGAGGATTGGCTTAGGTTATCGATGCTGACAAAGGTAGCGGCAATCATGGGGCTGTAGCGGGTCAGGTCTGGGTTGTTCGCCACCATCTGCTGCGCTGCCTGATGGGCAAGCTGAGAAAGATCAGGTTTAGGCTCTTCCGGTTGGGCATTATTGCCTAGCGTCGAGCAGCCTGTTAGCACCAGCATAGCGAACAGCAGCATCATTACGCGAATAGGAGCGCACAGAGATCGTAAAGACATAAACATTACCAAGTGTCGGTGATAGAAACTGTGGGTGTGGTGGGTGCTTGGGGAACCCGGTGCGGCGCGTAGTGACGGCGGTCACCTGCATTAATGTAATAGATATTGGAGGAGGAGTAGAGGATTCGTTCGCCGTCTAAAATTTGGGTGGTAATAATCACTTCTTCATTGCCGGTATGCGTCCAGCTGCCGCTGGTAATATCGGCAGCAATCGCGCCAGGGATAAGGCCCAGGGCTGGCTCGCTCCACTGATTATAAGGAATGGTGGCCACAGCAATGCCAGCGGTTAAGGCGGTGAATGCACCCACGGGCGGGCGTATAAAGCCACGATCTCTATGCGTCACAACTTCAACACCGACATGAATGTTGGCGGTATTCGCTGTGGGAACGGTCATCAATGTCGCGCCGCGTGATACTAGCTCGCTGGTGAGCAAAGTACGAAAGCCCCGACCAAACTCGCCGCCACTATAGGCAGAGGCGCTGCTTTCTTCTGCGGGGGTGATGTAAAAATCACGAAAACGCACGCGTTCGCGCTGTAGAATTTGGGTAGCTTCATGGCGTGCGAGTACATCCCAGTGATGGGCCGTCTGCATGCGCTGCTGTTCCGTGTAAGGGTAAGTGGTGGCGATAGGTGCCTGTGATGTGTTGGCATAAAAACAACCACTCAGCATCAGGCTGGCCATTCCCAGGCCAACGGGGCGTAAAAAGTGGACAATGGGGAATGACGTGGGAAGAATGCGCACCTGATAGTTCCTTATCGCTACTAAACAGCTATTTGATAGACTAGTTTGCCATGCTTAGCTTAGATCGGCCACGAGGTTAGAAACTTGAATGAGTGATAACACCCATGCTTGAAGACCACCGCAGCGGCCCACGCCATGATTCGCTGTTGTCTGCGTACCCCGAAGACGAGAGCAATAGCGGCTGGATGATTAGCTACATCGACATTATGACGCTGTTGGTGGCACTGTTTGTGATTATTATCGCCGCAGCTGGGGTGACAAGCCCGGAGTGGTCATCTGCGGATAACCAGGTTGAGCCTGATAACCTCATTGCGCCACCGCTGGAAGTGCCGCTGCCCGACGTGTTGGATGAATTTCGTTCACAACGTAGCCCGATGTTGGCATCCGCCCCTGGAACGCTAAATCCGATGGCGATTAGTGCCGCGCTGGGTGTGGCAGGTTTACCCACCCGTTCTGTCTCCACCTTTAGCGTGCCGCCGCTATTAGCACTCCCCGAGCCAGCAGAGCTAACGTCGGCCGATGAGCTACCGTTCGTTAAGACGCTGTCTGAACGCCTGACACCTATACTTCCTACTCCTTTGGTGCGCGTAGAAGAAGAGGTGGCCGCTTCGCCCATGGCAGATTATATGGTGCTGCTGACGGATCGCCCCCCGGTTAATGTTCAGGAAATCAGCGATGAGGCCATCAGCAGCGCCCTAGCGCTGGACACAAGCCTGCCTGAGCGCGTTGAAACGTCAGCGTATCTGCCAAATTTAGAGGGCGTAGAGGTCTCCCGTGTGGCGGAGGGTATTAGCTTGCGGGTGCAAGATAGGCTGCTGTTCCCTTCTGCTACGGCGGAGCTTACCGAAGGCGGCTCATCGTTGGTGGGTAGCCTGCTGGAAACCATTCAGCGCTACGATGGTGAAGTATGGGTAGAGGGGCACTCCGATAGCCAAACCATTAACACGCCGGAGTTTTCATCTAACTGGGCGCTTTCAAGCGCCCGTGCTATCGCCATTGTAGAAGCCTTGGAGGAGGCGGGTGTGGCCTCTGAGCGTTTACGGGCAGTGGGCCTAGCGGCGACCCAGCCGTTAGAAGATAACAGCACGGCAGAAGGGCGTGCCCGTAACCGCCGGGTGGAAGTGGTCATCCATGTGGAGTAGGGCGCACTAGCCAAAGGGTAAGCACAATAAAAAAAGCCCGCCGGGGGTGGCGGGCATTAAAGGGCTTGGCTCACTGCAGCCCACTGACATCAGGTGAGGGGGTGTACATGGATGTCAGTGAGTACAATATGAGTATAGCTATTTATGAGATTTTGCCAAGCGCTTGTGCAATTTTTTGTAGGCTTTTAGGCCGACATCTTAAATGAAAAAATTAGTTCACCTTTTTTGCACCTATTTGGTGCTTTTCTGATGCGCTTTTTTGGTGCTCAAGCCTTCAGCGCCCTTTCTTTGATTTTAAGTATTTGATTTATATTAGATGAACTTCATTGGCATACATTCTGCTTTATTGCTTATCTGAAAGAGACGACTGCGTAACGGCTTTTAAGATTGCAATAAGGTGGTGCCATGACCGAACAGACTCGCACTGCACATACTCAGGCTGAGTTGCCTGATATAGCGCTGTCGCCCGATAGTGCTGCCCCAGCGCTTCAACCGCGCTTGGTGGTCACTGACCTAGACGGTTCCTTGCTAGACCACCACAGCTATGACTTCTCACCGGCAGCGCCTTGGCTGGCGCGTCTAAAACAGCAGGGCGTGCCCGTTATACCGGTCACTAGTAAAACCCGTGCCGAACTTATTTCCCTGCGTGAAGCGCTAGGCCTGACAGCTACCCCATTTGTGGCGGAAAACGGCGCTGTGATTGGCCTGCCACCGGGCTGGTGTCACGCACGGCTAGACCGCCCAGGTAGTGGCCTGGATGGCGTGGTGGTTAAACACACTGGAGTAGATGTGGGCTTTATCCGGGCACGGCTTAACGTCTGGCGCAAACGCCTGGGCGTTCGTTATACCCGTATGAGTGAGCTGGATATTACCCAAGTCATGGCGCTTACCGGTTTAGATGAACCCCGTGCCAAGGCTGCCCGAAAGCGTGAAGGCAGCGAGCCGCTTATCTGGGAAGACGACGAGGCCGCGCTGGCAAACTTTCGCTTAGCGCTTGAGGGCGATGGGTTGACGCTGACGCAAGGCGGGCGCTTTTGGCACGTAATGGGTAAGGCCTCGGATAAAGGCAGTGCCGTTGACTGGCTTGTTAAACGATTTACCGCTTTACGGGGTCGTGCGCCGCTCTCATTAGGGCTAGGCGATGGCCCCAATGATATTTCCATGCTCGATGCCGTCGATCAGGCCGTCGTGATTAAAGGCTGCCACGACTTAACCGTCACACCCACGAACACAGCGCTTTATCGCACTAAGGAAACTGGACCAACAGGCTGGGCCGAGGGGGTGGCCCACTGGTGGGGGCGAGACGACCGCCGACTAGCGGCGGTACTCAGCCAACAACCAGAAACGGCCTAACCCAAAAGGGGATCAGCGAATGAGTGACTTTCATCAAAATGGCGTTATCACCGATTTTCATAACCTAACTCGCCGCCCGGTAGAGGCACTGGAGCAGGAGCTGAGTCAGTTTGCTAAGCGTCGCCCGATGGGGTTGATACTGCCGTCGCTGTTTTCCGAGCTGGAAGGTCCGGCGCTTTCTGCCATCGTGGATGAGTTAGTGAAGGTGCCTTACCTCAACGAGATTGTAATTGGCCTGGACCGCGCCGACCGTGAGCAATTCTTGTACGCCCGGGAGTTTTTCTCTCGCTTGCCCCAGCATACGCGCATTCTATGGAACGACGGGCCACGCCTACGCGAGTTAGACGCCGAGCTGGAAAGCCACGGTCTGGGAGCGTTAGAGCCAGGCAAAGGGCGCAATGTGTGGTACTGCGCAGGTTACGTGCTGGCGTCTGGCCGCTCGTCGGTGGTGGGATTACACGACTGCGATATCCTGACCTACGACCGCAGCCTGTTGGCTCGGCTCATGTACCCCGTGGCGCATCCACGTTTTAACTACAGCTTCTGTAAGGGCTACTACCCGCGCATCGCGGAAGGAAAACTGAACGGCCGCGTTTCTCGGTTGATGGTGACGCCGCTGCTGCGGGCACTAAAAACGGTATGCGGGCCGCTACCCTATTTGGACTACTTAGATAGCTTCCGCTACCCGCTCTCTGGGGAGTTCGCAATGCGCAGCGATGTGCTGGAAGGCATCCGTATTCCTGCCGACTGGGGGCTGGAAATTGGCGTACTCTCTGAGCTGCAGCGCAACTACTCCCACCGCCAGCTATGTCAGGTCGATATTGCCGATGCTTACGACCACAAGCATCAGCCCGTTAGCGAAGATGACGCCAATGCAGGCCTTAACCGCATGAGCCTGGACATCGCTAAAGCGCTGTATCGCAAGCTGGCCACCCAAGGCGTAAGCTTTAGCAGTGAAGACTTCCGCACGCTAAAAGCCACATACTATCGTTTAGCACTCGATTTGATCGAAGCCTACGACCACGACGCCACCATGAACGGCCTGAGTTTAGACCGTCACTGTGAAGAGCAGGCGGTGGAGTTATTTGCCAGCAACCTGCTGGAAGCGGGCAACCTGTTTTTGGATAACCCCCGCGAACGGCCATTTATTCCTAGCTGGAACCGCGTTCAGGCAGCTGTACCCGACATACTGGCGCGGATGCATGAGGCGGTAGAGTTGGATAACCAGGGCAAGGTGTAGCTGGGAAGTAAGGTGAGCAAGCCCCCGCCTAGTTGGGCAGGGGCAATGCCTATTAAAAGTCGCTGAAGGAGGAGGAGTGAGCCGCTGGCGCGGCAATAGCAGGCTGGTGCGCTTCTTTATTTAACTTAAAGTTAGTCACCAAGTGGCGAAGCTGGGTGCTTAGCTGTGCTAGCTGCTGGGTAGCATGGTTACTCTGCTGTACCAGCCCCGCGTTTTGCTGAGTCATTTGATCCATCTGCGTCACGGCCTGATTGACCTGCTCGATACCGCTGCTCTGCTCAATGGTAGCGGCGGAGATTTCTTGGACCAGAGCACTCAACTGTTGAATATCTTCAACGACGCCTGTAATCACCTTGCCGGTATTGCTCACTTGGCGGCTGCCTTCTACAACTTGGGCATCCGCATTTTCAATCAGCCCCTTGATCTCTTGCGCGGCAGAAGCAGAACGGCTTGCCAGCTGGCGCACTTCGTTGGCGACGACGGCAAATCCACGGCCTTGCTCCCCGGCACGGGCAGCTTCCACCGAGGCATTTAGCGCCAGAATATTGGTCTGGAAAGCGATGGCATCAATGGTGTTCACGATGCTGCTCATTTGGGTAGCGCTTTCGTTGATGGTAGCCATCGTATTAATCACCGATGCCATGGCATCGCTACCACGTTGGGCGCTCTCAGCAGTTTTGGTGGCTAGTGTGCGGGCGTGATCGGCATGCTCGGCATTCTGTTTTACTGTCGCCGTCAGTTGCTCCATGCTGGAAGCTGTTTCGGCAAGCGATGCTGCCTGCTCTTCAGTGCGGGTAGAGAGCTCTTCGTTCACGCCCACAATTTGCTCTACCCCGTTATTCACTTGGTCGGCACCGTGGTGTATGTCGCTAATGGTGTCGGCTAGGGTCTCGCGCATGCGGTTAATATCATAAAGCAAACTTTGCTGATCGTTAGTCGAAAGGGACGCGACTTGGGTCAAATCCCCATCGGCGATATGGCGCACCACGGAGGCCGCATAGCGTGGGTCGCCACCTAATCGACGAGCAACATCACGAATAACCCAGCCCATCAACAGAGTCACCGGTATACCAATCACTAACAAAACAATCGCTGAGCGGATTAGCTCGGAGATAAAGGCAGCGTTGATGTCATCCACGTAAACCCCCGCCGCCAACGACCATCCCCATTCCGGTAGATGCGCGACATAGCTAACCTTCGGCACTTGGCCGTCACCGGTAATACGGCGTGAGAAGTAGTCCACATGACCGCCCCCAGCCTGAGCAACGTTAAGAAACGCAGCGTATAAACGTGTACCGCTAGCGTCTTGATAGCTGCTCATATCTTCGCCTCGGGGGCGATTGGGGTGAGACACAATGTCGAGATTATTATCAAAAGCAAAGACATATTCGCCTTCGCCAAAGCGTACGCTGGCAATATTATCAATGGCCCGCTGCTGCGCTTCCGCTTCCGTCAGTTCACCAAGCTCAGCACGTTTTTGTAAGGCCTCAAGCTGCCCGTGAACGCTTTTTACAATGTGCTCAATACTGGCGCGACGCTCGTTTTCAATCGTTTGGCGGTTTTCCCACGCCAACCAGCCTACTAATAGCAGCATCGCTATCCAAATGATGCCAAGTGTGCCCCAAAGTTTCTGCGTCGTTGTCAAACGTTTCATGATGTCCCTGTTAAAAAAATTCCAATTAGTAATTAAACCCTGATCTTTATCGGCCAGAGTTTTTTATACCTTAGTCTAATTAATAAAAAATGTCTGATCTATGACACCATTTAAATTCCAAAATGATATAAACATATAATTTTTGTTGCGCTACACTCACTGTATAGATCCACTGATAGCAGTCCATCCTCAGGAGGCTCCAGAATGCAGCGCCCTATCGTTACCCACTTCTTTGATGAGCCAACCAATACGTTCAGCTATGTGGTGCAAGACCCTGATAGCAGCGCGTGCGCCATTATCGACTCTGTTCTGGACTTTGATTACGCGGCAGGGCGCACTGATGTTCGTTCAGCTAATCAAATTATAGCGTTTGTCCGTGAAAAGCGGCTGGAAGTGGCTTGGATATTGGAAACCCATGTCCACGCCGACCATCTCTCCGCAGCGCCGTATCTGCATGATCAGTTAGGAGGCAAAACGGGCATCGGTGCTCATATCGTCGAGGTGCAGGAGATTTTTGGTAAAGCGTTTAATGCAGGCACCGAGTTTGCTCGGGATGGCAGCCAGTTTGATGCGCTATTTAAAGAGAACGATACCTTTGCAATTGGTGCACTAAAGGGGCGTGTACTGCATACGCCTGGACATACACCTGCCTGTTTGACCTATGTGATCGGTGATGCCGCCTTTGTGGGCGATACCCTGTTTATGCCGGATTACGGCACCGCGCGCTGCGATTTTCCCGGTGGCGATGCTCGCACGCTCTATCAATCTATTCAGAAAGTGCTGTCTTTGCCCGAGCAAACGCGGCTATTTCTATGCCACGACTATAAAGCGCCAGGGCGCGAGTTATTTCAGCACGAAACTTCCGTTGCTGAGCAGCGCAAAACGAACGTGCACGTCCATGACGGCATTAGTGAGGAAGAGTTCGTCAAAATGCGTACCGAACGGGATGCCACGCTGGGAATGCCACGTCTGATTATTCCTTCGGTACAGGTCAATATGCGGGCCGGCGAGCTGCCGCCCGCCGAAGATAACGGCCAGGTATACCTAAAAGTACCAATTAACTGGTTTTAAGCGGCGGTGGGTTTACTTAACGACACATGAATGGGCAGGAAACAGCGATGAAAACTAACGTAGGCGGCATTGACAAAATAGCGCGTATTGGCGTGGGTTTGTTGTTAATCGTGCTGGCGTTGATAGGCACGATTGGCCCGTGGGGATGGATAGGGATCGTGCCATTGGCAACGGGGCTATTCAATTTCTGCCCGGTGTATTCGCTCATGGGTATATCCACCTGTAAAACCAAGCGTTAGGCAACGAGCGTTGGGTAACATAAGGAGCTAGATGTGGATTGGATAGCGAGCCTGCACGGGCTAGTGGGCGGTGTGCTGATTGGACTCTCAGCAGTGTGGCTGATGGGCGCACTAGGCCGCATTGCCGGTATCAGCGGCATTATTGGTGGCTTAATTACTCAGCGCCCCAAAGGCGATAGCGCTTGGCGGGTGGCGTTTTTAGCGGGGCTAATTAGCGGACCGCTGCTGGTGATGGCAGTGAGCGGCGGGCTGGGTAACGTGGCGGGCGTGCCCGGTGCAGTGATTGGTGAGCCAGCGGGTGGCGTGCCGCTTATGCTGTTGGCAGGCCTGCTGGTGGGGGTAGGC
>NZ_JAMZBE010000069.1:0-19018 GCF_024158645.1 Halomonas sp. 707B3 | reverse complement strand
ACAAACCAGAGGTTTTTCAACCTCTTTCACCGCTGGTAACGCTGGGCGTCCCCGGCAGCGGATGCGTACTTTACGGATTCGCGGCCGGGTTGGCAAGAGGGTTTTGTAAAAAAACTCCAATATTGTTCTGATACCTTATAGCGCCGCTTTAACAGCCCTCTATTAAGAGGACTGGTCAATAGCAGCAATCCCGCTAGATACCAGCGATTCCGAGCTAAGGTCGGCAATGGTTCGCGCTCCTGTCAGCGTCATCGCTACCTTCATCTCTTTCTCAAACAGCTCCAGCAGGTGAGCAACTCCCGCTTCTCCTGCCGTGGCCAATGCATAGATAAACGCACGGCCTATTAATGCAGTATCTGCCCCCATGGCAATCATCCGCACCACATCTAACCCGCTGCGCACCCCAGAGTCGGCCAAAATCGCCAGATCACCTTTAACAGCATCGGCAATGGCGGGTAGCGCTCGCGCGGTAGAAGGCACACCATCTAACTGCCGACCGCCATGATTCGACACCACAATGCCATCGGCACCGAAACGCACCGCATCGCGAGCATCCTCAGGGTCAAGGATACCCTTGATA
Organism: Halomonas sp. 707B3; assembly: GCF_024158645.1. NCBI lineage: Bacteria > Pseudomonadati > Pseudomonadota > Gammaproteobacteria > Oceanospirillales > Halomonadaceae > Halomonas > Halomonas sp. 707B3. The sequence continues at coordinate 18,438 of NZ_JAMZBE010000069.1, read as the reverse complement.
ATCATCGGGCCATCCCAAAACTCACGAATCCACTCAAGATCCTTCCAAGAGATCGCGGGGTCGAAGTTATTGCCAAGCCAGGCAATATAATCCTCAAGCTCTGTGGGCTTACCACGGTAATCAGACACATTGCCCAGATCATGAGGTCGGCCATGCACCCCCACATCCCACGCCCATAAAGGATGCATTGCTGCCTGCAGCATGCGTTTCATAGGGCCATTCTTACCGCTCATACCAGAGTGAGCATCTCGATAGCGCGCCCCAGGCACCGGCATATCGACGGTAAAAATCAGCGTTTTCACACCAGCCTCTTTCGCCCGCTCCAGCACATGCTTCATAAAGCCACGATCTTTCAGCACATAGAGCTGAAACCAAATGGGGCGCTCCACGGCAGCGGCCACTTCAGCAATAGGGCACACCGATACGGTAGATAGTGTAAAAGGTATCCCCTTTTTCGTTGCCGCACGCGCTGCCTGCACTTCACCACGCCTTGCATACATTCCTGCCAAGCCCACAGGGGCCAGGGCAACAGGCATCGCCAGCTTTTCACCAAACAGCTCGGTTTCAAGAGAAAGCGACGACATATCTTTCAGCACCCGCTGGCGCAGCGCGACATCGCGAAGGTCATCGACATTACGTCTTAGCGTATGCTCTGCGTACGAGCCGCCATCAGCATAGTGAAAAAGAAAGGGAGGGAGGCGGCGCTTAGCAGCTTGCCGATAGTCCGTGGAGGCTGAAATGATCATGACAGGCCCTGTGCAATGGAGGCGTTCTTATAAGTAGCCATTAAGAGTAGGCGTTAATTCGCTAACGAGGGTTTTACAATCACGCACACCGTTAACAGCAACACGCATGCGACCAAACCAATATTGGTAATACCAATTTACAAATGATATTCAACAACGTTAATGAGATGCTCGCAGCATGTCAAACGAAGATAATCTTCCAAGCCGCCTTATCGCCTATACTTTAGTTTAAACGGCATACTTAAGCTTAATAGGCATTGCCCATTTATTTTTGCCGCTTGAGCATGTTAACGAAACGCCCTATTATTGGTCTTACCAATTAAGGGAGCACTTATCAATGACCTACCCACCGCTCCGTCAACAGCGCCTCGCCGATGTGATTACGGAACGTCTGGAAGCTATGATTCTGGAAGGTAGCCTTAAGCCAGGCCAACGCTTGCCACCAGAAAGAGAGCTTGCCGAACGCTTTGGCGTTTCACGGCCATCATTACGAGAGGCGATTCAAAAGCTGGCGGCCCGCGGCCTGCTCACCAGTCGCCAGGGCGGCGGCACCTTTGTGAATGAAACGCTCAATAACGGCTACACCGATCCGTTGTTGGAAATGCTCTCCCGCCATAATGAGTTCCATTTAGACCTGCTGGAATTCCGTGACGCCATGGAGGGAATTTCTGCCTACTATGCAGCCCTGCGCTCCACGCCTGCCGATAAAGCCGTGCTTATTCAGCGATTTGAGGAGCTTGATGGTGGCTTTGTGGGGGCTGACCCGGCTCAAGAGGCCAAGCTAGATGCGGCCTTTCACCTAGCTATTGCGGAGGCCGCCCATAACGTTCTGCTGCTTCACACGATCCGAGGCATTTTTCATCTGCTGGAACAGAGCATCGTGGACAATTTGGCGCATCTGTTTGCCAAACCCGACTCACGCACCCAATTGATGAAGCAGCACCGTGCCTTGCTAGATGCCATTTTAGAAGGCCGTGCTGAAGATGCTCGCACCCGCGCCCATGAACACTTGGTGTACGTGGAAGAGGGCCTGCTTGAAATGGCCAGAGCCGAAACCCGCGCCCAGCGTGCATTACGCCGTGCCCAGGGCACCAGCAACCCGGCATGAGCAGTCATCTCAGCCCTACCGCGCGACGCTGGCGTCTGCTATGGCTTATCGCCATTCCCGTTGGGCTACTGCTGTTTATGTGGCAGGCGGCCCAGCTCGCCCGTGAGCAGGCGCTGTCAAATCTTCAGGATGATGCCGAGAACGAGCTACGCCTCTCCGCGGCCAACTTGAACGGCTATCTGCTGCGCTACGACTACCTGCCACAAATGCTCGCCACGCGTGAAGGCGTTCAGCGCTTTTTGGACTCTCCTGATAGCCAAGACCCTATGCCGCTCAACCTGCTGCTGGATCGCTTTCGCTTTACGTCGGGAGTCTCAGATGTCTACTTGCTTGACCGGAATGCCGACACCATTGCCGCCAGCAACTGGCATCGCCCCAACACCTTCATTGGCCAGAACTATTCTTTTCGCAGCTACTATTCGGATGCCATCGCAGGCGGCCAGGGACGATTTTTTGGGTTAGGCATCAAGTCTTTGGAGCGCGGTTACTACTTTTCCTCACCGGTTTGGTTGGATGATACCTCTCCTGATGCTAAGCCGGATGGCGTGATCGTCGTCAAAGTGCTGCTTGATGATGTCGAGGAGAGCTGGGCCGAGCAGGATGCCGAGCTGTTCGTCACCGACAGCGACAACATCATCTTTATGGCCAGCCACCCCGAACTGCGCATGAACGCTCTCTATCCGCTGAGCGACGAGCAGCGCGACGCGCTCCGCGAAACCCGCCGCTATGCCATGGAGCCGCTAACGCCGTCCGGGATTCAATTGAATACCCCATACGGGCCCGGTAGTTACCTAGTGAGCTTTGCGCATGGCCCACTCAGCGGCGGGCGCTATTTAAGCCTAACGCGGCCGATTCCTGAGTTTGGCTGGCAAATGCATATTCTCAAGCCACTGACACCGGTCATGAACGCCCAGTGGATTGCTGCCTTCATGGCGGGAGGACTCTACGGCGTCATCGCCCTAGCAGGGGGCATTGGCTGGCAACGCCTGAGACTACGCCGGGAACGTGAAGCGTTTGCCGAGCGGGAGCGCCAAACGTTAGCCCGCGTGCGAGATGAGCTTGAAGTCAGCGTCGAGCGTCGTACCCGCGACTTAGTCGCCAGCAACCAACGCCTCTCGGATGAAATTGAAGAGCGGCGGCGAGCAGAGGCCAACTTACGCCAAACCCAAGATGAGCTTATTCAAGCCGCTAAGCTCGCCGTGCTTGGGCAATTAGCCGCCGGGATTAACCACGAACTCAACCAACCTTTAGCAGCGATTCGTGCCTATGCTGAAAACGCACGGCGCTTTATTGAGCTCTCGCGGATTGAAAGCGCCGACGCCAACCTAGCGCAAATTGTCGAACTCACTGAACGCATGGCAGATATTAGCGCCCAACTGCGCCAATTCTCACGTAAAAGCAGTGAGCACCAAGAGACCATTTCCGTGCAAGCCTGCATTGAGTACGCGCTACGGCTCTTTCATAGTCGCTTACGCGATGACGGTATTCGTATCGTTCAACAGTGGCCAGAGGAGACACTCTGGGTAGAAGGCGATCTGGTTCGTCTTGAACAGGTGCTTGTGAATTTGATCGGCAACGCTGTTCAGGCAATGAAAGAGATTGATGCGCCTGTTCTAACGCTCAGCGCCCAAGTGGATCACAATCAAGTGGTTATCAGCGTTGCAGATAATGGCCCTGGCATCGCCGCCGATCACCTTGGACATATTTTTGAGCCCTTTTTCACGACCAAGGCCCCCGGTAGCGGGTTAGGGCTAGGACTCTCCATTTCCTCACGTATTATGGAGGACCTTGGGGGCAGGCTGCAGGCTATGAATCAAACGGAAGGAGGTGCCTGCTTCACTATCACCTTGCCACGCTCATCGGCACCAGAGCCGTCTGGCTCCCGCATCGAACAGGAGAATCAAACCCATGCATGAGCCGTCGACGCTGCCGGTCATGGTGATCGACGACGAACCGCATCTGCGTATCACCGCCAGCCAAACGTTAGAACTTGCGGGCTATACGCCCCACTGCTTTGAATCGGCCGAACAGGCGCTGGCCGCTCTACCACCTGATTTCCCAGGCGTGATTGTCAGCGATATCCGCATGCCGGGCATGGGTGGTATGGAGTTGCTGCATGAGCTGCATAGCCGCGACGCCACTTTGCCGATCATCCTGATCACCGGCCATGGCGATATCTCCACCGCCGTGGAGGCGATGCGGGCAGGCGCCTGGGATTTTCTGGAAAAGCCTTTTGCTGGCGACCAGCTGCTGGATGTGGTGAGACGTGGCATCGAAAAGCGCCAGCTAAGCCTTGAGAACCTGCGTTTAAAAGCCGAGCTGGAAGTTCAGCAGGCCGCGCTCGGCCCCCGCCTAGTAGGGCGTACCCAGGTAATCTCCCGGCTTGCCGCGATGATTCAGCGCATCAGCCAAGTCGAAGCCGACGTGCTGCTGTTTGGCGAAACGGGCACCGGCAAAGACTTGGTCGCCCGGGCCATTCACGAGCGCAGCGCCCGGCGTAACAGTCCGTTTATGGCCATCAACTGCGGTGCGGTGCCAGAAAACACCATCGAATCAGAGCTGTTTGGCCATGAGAAAGGCGCGTTTACGGGAGCAGTGGAGCGGCGCATTGGTAAGTTCGAGCATGCCAACGGCGGTACGGTCTTTTTGGATGAGATCGAGTCGATGCCACTGGCCCTGCAGGTAAAGCTGCTGCGCGTGTTGCAAGAGCGTAGCGTGGAGCGCCTAGGGGCCAACGAAGCGGTGCCGCTCAACATTCGGGTCATTGCGGCCACCAAGGTAGATCTTAAAGTCGCCGCTGAAGAGGGCCGCTTTCGCGAGGATCTTTACTACCGACTGAACGTCGTGACGCTACCGCTGCCTGCCCTGCGGGAAAGACGGGAAGATATCCCGCTGCTGTTTCAACACTTTGCCGTGGTCGCCGCCAACCGCAGTGGCCTGGAAGCGCCTACCCTGGATAGCCACGCAGTAGCCGCCCTGCTGGCCCACGACTGGCCGGGAAACGTCCGCGAGCTGCGCAATCTAGCGGAACGCTATGTGCTGTTAGGCGCGGCGTTCGACTACCGCCTGGATGTGCTGCTGGAAGGCGGCTCGGCAGATACGCAAGAACCCACTCTGCCGCGTCAGGTAGAGCTATTCGAGAAGAGCTTGATCAGCCAATCGCTGGCCCGCCACCACGGCCGCGTTACCGATGTCTGCCGCCACTTAGGCATTCCCCGCAAAACCTTTTACGACAAGCTAAAGAAACACGGCCTTAGCGCAGACGACTACCGCCACAGCAGTGAACCTTGATGGAACAGCTCTAGCAGCACGCTCCAAGGCGGCACCCAAGGGGTTAGCACCAACAGCGCAATCAGCATTAATACGTTAGAGAGAGGGCGACGACCATCGCCCAGCTTAAGCGCCGTACCAAACGAGCGCTTAAGTCGCGCCCCTTCCAAGTCAACGCTAAACAGCTCGTCTAGGCTTAGGTGAATAAGGAATCCAAACAACACCGCCGCCCCATGGGACCACGCTAACCACGCTGGCTGGGCCAGCAAATGGTAGCTCAACGCGGCGGTGGCTAACGCACACAGCATTGCCGCCATCAACGAATGCCAAATCCCCCGATGAACAGTCAAGCGCGAAAACAGCACGGACGCTAAATAGCGCACTGAAAAATAGATGCCACCACACGCCACCAGCAGCAACCCAGGGGTTAACCACGGCTGCAGCAACAGCACACCCAGCACCAGCGAAGGCACTGATAAAATATTAAAAATCAGCCGGATAGAGCGAGAACGGTCAGCATCAATGTCGGGGAGAATACCGCCAAAGGCCACCAGGGCAATGACTAGCAGGGCTTGTGGAGCTACCCACCACTGCGCCTGCCAGCCAACGTAAGCCATTAGCGTGCCGCCCGCTGCTGCAACCGTTATATGCGTGCGAAAATTAGCCATGTCGCGGCACCCTAGAAAACTGGATAAATTACCAGATTTTCAGTGCGCGCAACATGGCTATGTTAGAAAAAAGAGTGGTAAGGCAAACGCTTAGCGTGCTTCGGCGGCTTCCATAAGGAACTGATCTTTTAACTTAACGTAATTGCCTGCGGTGTAGGGGAAGAAAGCCCGCTCTTTCTCCTTAAGCTGGCGCAGCGCCTTCGCTGGGTTACCGGCATAAACGTAGCCGCTTTCCAGCCGTTTACCCGGTGTCACCACCGCGCCAGCGGCAATAATCACCTCGTCTTCAACCACTGCGCCATCCATCACAATCGCGCCCATGCCCACCAGAATACGGCTGCCTAGCGTGCAGCCATGCAGGATGGCTTTATGGCCGATAGTGACATCATCGCCAATGGTGAGCGGAAAACCATCGGGGTTGAAGTCACTTGCGTGAGTGATGTGCAGCACGCTGCCATCTTGAACGCTGGTGCGCGCACCGATGGTAATGCGGTGCATATCGCCACGGATCACCGTCATTGGCCAGACTGAGCAGTCATCGCCTAGCGTGACATTGCCAATCACCACGCTGGCGGGATCGATGTAGACACGCTCACCCAACTGCGGCGAGACTCCTTGATACGTTCGTAGGGCACTGCTCATGGCACACTCCTCTAAAGCATTTCACGTTTCGTGACGACGCGGGATGACAGCACTATAGCAACCCACCGAGCAGAACAATAAACGTCAGTGGGATCGACACCCAACGCACAAGATTGCGCCACATGACATAGCCACCATCGCCCACGCCCAGCGCTTTCACGACCAGCGCTTGCGGCATCACCCAGGCGGCAAAGGTAGCAATCAGCAAACCACCCAAGGGCAGGAAAATATCGGGCGGAATACTGCTGACTAGCTCAAAAATATTGCGCCCAAACAGGGGCCTAAACTCGGCCAGCGTCGAGAACGAGAACGCCGACAGCAAGCCCAGAAGCCAGACGCTGATCGCCACCACTGCGGTAGAGATACTGCGCCGCCAGCCCAACCCCTGCAGCGTCGCCACCATGGGCTCGGCAAGGTTAATCGCTGATGTCCAGGTGGCCAGCAACAGCAGTAAGAAAAATACGCTGAGCCAGAGCGAGCCCCACGGCAGCTCTGAAAAGGCGATAGGTAACGTGACAAACATCAGCCCTGGGCCATCGGCAGGGTCCATGCCCTGGGCAAACACCACCGAGAAAATCGCAATGCCCGCCAGCAGCGCCACGCTAATATCCAACACCGCCACGGCAAAGGCCGCCTTCGGCAGGCTCTGCTCATCAGGCATATAAGCCCCGTACGCCATCAGCGCACAGGCACCGACTGCCAGCGTAAAGAAGGCATGGCCCATGGCATGCAACACGACCGCGGGCGTCACGTCCTCGAACGAGGGCAGAAAGAGCCACGACAGCGCGGTACCAAAGCCCGACGTAGTAGTGGCATAAATAGCTAATAACAGCAGCAAACCGTATAGCAGCGGCATCAGCAGGTTATTGAGCCGCTCGAGCCCCTTGGCCACCCCGGCTGCCACCACCGTCATGGTCATGAAGAGGAACAGCGAGTGGTTGAAGATCAGCAGCCCAGGATTCGCCAGAAACGCTTCGAATCCTGCACCGATCTCAGCTGCGCTGGCACCGTTAAAGTTGCCGTTCACCGAGGCCACTAAAAACTCGATCGACCAGCCGGAGACCACCGAGTAAAACGACAAAATACAGAACACGGTGAACGCGCCAAATAACCCCAACCAGCGCCAGTGCCGGGAAGCCCCGGCTTCTGACGCCAGTACCCCCAGCGCCTGCATCGGCCCGCGCCGCCCGGCACGCCCAATCAGGATTTCCGCCATCATCACGGGAATGCCTAACAGCAGCACGAACGCTACGTAAATCAACAGGAAAGCAGCACCGCCGTTCTCTCCCGCCACATAGGGAAAGCGCCAAATATTACCCAGCCCAACCGCAGCACCTGTTACCGCCAAGATAAAGGCCCGTTTCGACCCCCAGCGCTCTAGCGTTTCACTCATTACTTGCTCCTGCCATGGGTGGCACTTATTGGTGACACTTGCATATTACGGATATGGAAAGGCGGCAAGACTAGCAGGCGCCTGCCCCCAGGCCAAACGCTTGCAGCGGGTCAAGCATTGAAACAACGCCTCACTGCCCGCACTGTGTCATCATCAGCGCACGTTTTGTGCGCCCCTAACTTGATTGCTACCGAGGTGCTTATGTCCCGCAACCCGTTGCTAGAGAGCCACGAGCTTCCCCCTTTCGCCGACATTCGTGCCGACCACGTGGTGCCCGCCGTGGAAACGCTGCTCGATGAAAGTCGCGAGGCGATTGATCGCCTCGCCCAACAGGCCGCTGCCACATCCCCAACGTGGGACAACTTTGCCGCACCGCTGGAAGCAGTGAATGACCGTCTTTCCCAAGCTTGGTCGCCGGTGTCGCACCTCAACGGCACCATGAATACCCCTGAGCTGCGCGATGCTTACCAAGCCTGCCTGGAAAAACTCTCTGCATTTGGCACCTGGGTCGGTCAGCACGAAGGGCTGTTCAAAGGCTGGCAGGCGCTAAAAGAGAGCGAGAGCTGGGCAACGTTAACAGGCGCCCAGCAGCGCACGGTGGATAACGCCCTGCGCGATTTCCGTCTGGCAGGGGTCGACTTACCGGCGGATAAGAAGGCTCGTTACGGTGAGATTCAATCCCGTCTTTCCACGCTTTCTAACCAGTTTTCTAATAACGTGCTGGACGCCACCCAGGCATGGCATAAAGATATTCAGAATCGCGAGGCACTGGCAGGCGTTCCTGAGAGCGCCCTGGAAACTCTTAAGGCCCTGGCAGAAGCCAAAGGCGCTGAGGGCTATCGCATTACGCTGGATTTCCCCAGTTTCTTCCCCATCGTCAGCTACGCCGACAGCCGCGAGCTGCGCGAGGAAGTGTATACCGCCTTTGTGACCCGCGCTTCAGACCAGGGCCCCAACGCGGGCAAATTCGACAACGCCCCCATTTTGGAAGAGATTCTGGCCCTGCGTCAGGAACTGGCGCGCCTGCTCGGCTTCGACACCTACGCCGACTACTCGCTAACTACCAAAATGGCAGACTCCCCCGCGCAGGTGCTGGACTTCCTGGAAGACCTCGCCCGCCGCGCCAAGCCGCAAGCGAAGGAGGAGTTTGTCGAGCTGAGTGCCTACGCCCGTGATGAGCTTGGCATCGATTCTCTTAAACCTTGGGATGTCGCTTATGCCAGCGAAAAGCTGCGCGAAGCGCGCTACGATATTTCCCAAGAGCAGCTGCGGCCCTACTTCCCTGCGCCCAGGGTTGTCGACGGCTTATTCCAGGTCGTTGAGCGCCTCTACAACGTTCAAATAGAGCAGGATAAAAGCGCTCCGAGTTACCACGACGACGTCCACTTTTACCGCATCAGCGAGCAGGGCAAACCGATTGCCGGTTTTTACTTAGATCTCTACGCCCGTGAAGGCAAGCGTGGCGGCGCGTGGATGGCTGACTGCCGGGTACGTCGTAAAACCGAGAGCGGCGTGCAGCTACCGGTGGCGTTTTTGACCTGTAACTTCACCGCTCCAGTGGGCGGCAAGCCTGCGCTGCTGACCCATGATGAAGTGACCACGCTGTTCCACGAGTTTGGCCATGGTTTGCACCATATGCTGACCAAGCAAGAGGTGGCAGACGTCTCCGGCATTAATGGCGTCGCCTGGGATGCCGTCGAGCTGCCCAGCCAGTTCATGGAAAACTACTGCTGGGAGCGGGAAGGCCTCGACCTGCTGGCCAAACACATGGATACCGGCGAACCGCTGCCAGACGTTCTGTTCGAGCGTCTGCAAGCGGCGAAAAACTTCCAGTCCGCCATGGGCATGGTGCGTCAGATCGAGTTTTCTCTGTTCGACCTACGCCTCCATCACGAGCTGGAAGCGCCTTCGGCCAGCGATGTTCAGACGCTGCTCGACGACGTGCGTCGCCAAACCTCTGTCGTTCCCGTAGTCGACTTCAACCGCTTCCAAAATAGTTTCAGCCACATCTTTGCAGGCGGCTACGCAGCGGGCTACTACAGCTATAAATGGGCAGAAGTGCTCTCTGCCGATGCCTGGAGCGCCTTTGAAGAAGCCGGGATTTTTGACCCAGACACTGGCCAGCGCTTTCGCGAAGAGATTCTGGAGCAAGGCGGTGCGCGGGATGCCGCCGAGCTATTCCGTGCCTTCCGAGGCCGCGAACCTAGCGTCGAACCGCTGCTGCGCCATAGCGGTATTCGCGCCGCCTAAGCTGGCTATTTTTATCCGGTGCGGCGGCGTTGCCGCCGCACGTTGGGAGTGTATGTATGTCGAGTATTAAACGTTTTATTGCAGGCGTGACCTGCCCCCGCTGTGCCGCCATGGACCGCATTCGTGCGTGGGAGCAGCACGGCATCCGCTACCGTGAATGCGTGAGCTGTGATTTCTTCGAACAGCTGCCCATTGAAGACGAAGCGGCCCCCGAGCTCACTACACGAGTGAATCAGGTGCGTGATGAGCAAAAAATCCAGGATGTGCAACCGGTTCGCATTCTTGACCCAGGTAAAAACAAATAACGCCCCTCTCTAGCGGTGCAGCGGCTGCATCGCTAGGCGCTAGCCCCCTTTGAAAAGTGTGCGAAAAACCGCACACAACCCTATCTAGAGCGTGCGAAAAGCCAGACACTTAATGGCTTTTGCTTTTCAACCAAAGTTGAAGAGCAAATTTTTAATGCATTGATTTTTATATTAAATCGTATATGTGGCACAAGTATCGCTCTATATAAGCTGCTTAATGATGAAGCACTGGCGGTGTTTACACACGCCAGACGATAATCCCAATAACAGCTTAGGAAATCTCGCCATGCGCAATACGATGCCCAAAACTGTCGCTCTGCTCGCAGGCAGCGCGTTACTTGCTGCAGGCACTGCCCATGCGGACCGCTCTGAATGGCCCACTAACTTTACTGTTGGTACGGCAAGTCAAGGCGGCACCTACTTCGTTTATGGCTCTGGCTGGGCGAACTTCATTGCTGAAGAACTAGACGTTTCTGGCGGCGGCGAAGTCACCGGCGGCCCGACCCAAAACTTGGCGCTAGTGCACAGTGGCGACATGGCGTTTGGCCTAACCACTATGGGTCCGGCGTCTGATGCCATCAAAGGCGAAAGCCCGCTGGCACCTGGCCTAGTCATGGACAACGTTTGCGCGCTGTTCCCGATGTATGAAACCCCGTTCTCTATCGCTGCGCTCTCTAGCTCCGGTATTGAATCTATTTCCGACATCCCCGACGGTGCGCGCATCGGTTTCGGCCCGGCGGCGTCTACCTCTGACACCTACTTCCCGGCCATGCTGGAAACCCTGGGCGTAAACTTCGACCGCCGTAATGGCGGCTGGTCTGACCTGGGCGGCCAGCTTCAGGACGGCCTGCTGGACGTTGTCGCCTTCGCTGCGGGCATCCCGATTCCGGCAGTTAGCCAGCTGGAAGTACAAACCGACGTGAACATTATTGAGTTTACCGAAGAAGAGCTGGCGACTGTGCTAGACGCCTTCCCGGTCGCTGAGTTCACCATCCCGGCTAGCACTTACACCACGCTGGAAGAGGATGCTCGCGCCGTTTCCATGTGGAACTTCGCGATTGCTGGCTGTGACCTGCCGGAAGACTTCATCTATGAAGTCACGAAAGCCACGATGGAAAACAATGATCGTATGCGCGACGTACACCGCAGTGCTGAAACCAGCATTCCGGAAAACATCGTGCACAACACGGTACTGCCTTTCCACCCAGGCGCAGCACGCTGGTACGAAGAGAACGGTTACGATATCTCTGACGACATGATCAAGTAAGCTCCACGCACCATCGCGCTGCCCCGCTGCCGACCCTGTCGGGCGGGGCAGCGTTCGCTACTGCCCCCTTTCTCTGCTTTTGCTGTGAGGGTGACCTCTGATGAGTCACAATACCGACCAAGACCCCAACGGCCTCAAGGATGACGCCTTAGCTGCTTCATCAACGCCAGAATCGATTGCTGATGGCGTCGATGAAGAAGTTGTTGAGCCCAACCGCCGCCTGTTCGTTGGCTGGCAGTTCCTATTATTTGCAGCACTGGCGATTGCCTATTCAGGTTTCCACCTGTTTTCACTCAACGTGTACCCCATGGAAACCTGGTCGTTCCGTATCGTACACATCGCCGGTGCATTAATTTTGGGTTACGGGCTGTTTGCCGGTGCCCGCTTTGCTGAAGATGACCAGCAGGCCTCCCCTGCTTGGCTGAAATGGGTGAGCTATGCGCTGCTGGTTCCTGCGGTTTACTCGCTGGTGCAAGTATTCTTGATGCAGCAGGCCATCAACGGCGGTGCCATGCGCATCGACCCGGCCGTGGAAACGCTGCACTTTGGCTATCCGCTAATGGCCACCACGGCGGTTGCCATCGTGCTCTCCTGGTTCTACCGCCAGGCCCGCCACCGTTTTAACCCTGCCGACTTAGTGCTCATGGTGTGTGCACTGGCCAGCGCGGGCTACCTGCTGATGGCGTTTAACACCAACATGCGGATGTCCACCGGCACGTCGTTTGCGCCTCCTGGTATCTCCTGGGCAGCCATCGCGGGCTCGTTGCTGATTCTCGAACTGACTCGCCGTGTGGCAGGTTTGGCGTTGGTCGTCATTTCAGCCGTGTTTCTGACCTACGTCTTTGCAGGCCCCTATTTACCTGGTTTCCTGGGCTACCCTGGCCTGTCGGTCCAGCGCTTTTTTAGTCAGGTCTATACCGATGCGGGCATTCTTGGCCCGACCACGGCGGTCTCGTCCACCTATATCATTCTGTTCATCATTTTTGCCGCGTTCTTGCAGGCCTCCAAAGTGGGCGACTACTTCGTCAACTTCGCCTTTGCAGCGGCAGGTCGTGCCCGTGGCGGCCCGGCGAAAGTGGCCATCTTTGCCTCTGGTTTGATGGGAATGATCAACGGCACGTCGGCTGGTAACGTGGTCTCCACCGGCTCCCTGACTATCCCGCTGATGAAGAAAGTAGGCTACCCCGCTCGTAGCGCAGGGGCGATCGAAGCGGCCGCCTCGACCGGTGGTCAGATCATGCCCCCGATCATGGGCGCAGGTGCGTTCATTATGGCGGAAGTGACCGGTATTCCTTATACCGAAATCGCCATTGCCGCGATTATTCCTGCCATTCTCTACTTTGCTTCTATCTACTTTATGGTCGACTTTGAAGCCGCCCGTAAAGGCATGCGCGGCATGCGCAAAGATGAGATTCCGCTGTTCTCCAAGCTAGTGAAGCAAGTCTACCTGTTCGCACCGATCATCATTTTGATCGTGGCGCTGTTCATGGGCTACTCGGTGATCCGCGCGGGTACGCTGGCCACTGCCTCTGCTGCCGTGGTGAGCTGGATTTCACCCAACAAGATGGGCTTGCGCGCCATTCTAAGAGCGCTGCAGCTAGCCGGCACCATGTCTATTCAGATCATTGCCGTGTGTGCCTGCGCGGGTTTGATTGTGGGCGTGATCTCGCTAACCGGCGTTGGCGCGCGCTTCTCCTCTCTGCTGTTGGGCTTGGCGGGCGTTAGCCAACTGCTGGCGCTGTTCTTCGCCATGCTGATCAGCATTCTGCTGGGAATGGGCATGCCCACCACGGCGGCTTACGCGGTAGCAGCATCGGTCGTGGCACCGGGGTTGATCAACATCGGCATCGAGCCGCTGATTGCTCACTTCTTCGTGTTCTACTTCGCGGTAGTGTCAGCCATTACTCCGCCGGTGGCGCTGGCCTCTTACGCGGCGGCCGGTATCTCTGGGGACAACCCCATGGGCACCTCGGTGGCGTCGTTCAAGATTGGCTTGGCGGCGTTTATCGTGCCGTTCATGTTCTTCTACAGCCCGGCCATGCTGATGGAAGGCTCCGCCATGCAGATCCTGCGCGTTGGCCTCACCGCCACGCTAGGCATTGTGTTGCTCTCGGGCATGGTTCAGAAGTGGTTCTTCGGTCCGGTGAACTTACCCCAGCGCTTAGTGATGCTGGTCGGTGCCATGTTCTTGATCTACGGCGGCATCTACACCGACATCGCGGGCTTAGCGATTGGTACGGTGCTGTTTATCATGCAGCGCAAGCAGCATGGTGGCAAAGGCAAGGCAACGGCAAGCGCTGCGTAAACCGTTACGTTACTAGAGCCAAGCTATGCACTAGCCGGAACCGAGAGGTTCCGGCTTTTTTATGCGCCTAGCACAAGGCGTATGACGCTCAGCGAAGCGTGAACCAGAGCGCTGCGGCCAGCATCGATAGCAGGGTGACAGGCACACCCACTTTAGCGAACTCTATAAACCCAAGGTGGACCCCTTGACGCTTCGCGCCTTCTGCCACAATCAGATTCACCACGCTGCCGATAAGCAGCAGGTTGCCGGCCAGAGTCGACATGACTGCCAGCATGACGAGGGTGGACTCTGACAGTGCAGGGAATAACCCCAACAGCAGCACCACAAAAGGCACGTTGCCAATCACGTTACTGGCCACTAGCGACATACCCGCGATACTCCACGCATCGCTGGGCAGCCCGCCTTCACCGACCAGACTATTCACTACCGCGCTAGCCTCTGGCAGCGATGCCAGGCTCCCCGTGACGATAAACAAGCCCACAAACAGCAGGAGCAGATTCCAATCGACGGCGTGTGTGTAGCGGTGGCTGGCTACCCGGCGCGACATCATCAGCACCAGCGCCACGGCCAGCGCTGCCCACTCTCTGGGTAGCGGTGTCGAGAACAGCACCAACAAGGCAACAGCAGCCAACAGTGGCTTATAGCGAAGGCTTTCTGCCACAGGCGCCGTTGCTAATGGCACCGAAGCTGGGCTACTGAGCCACCAGCGCCGCCGCCAGACGAGCCAGATGACGCTGTAGGTTGTCATCAGCGCAACCAGCGCAGGGACAGCGGCTTGCATGCTGTAATCCCAAAACGCTAAGTCGCCCGCCTGACCAATCAAAATATTCTGCGGGTTGCCTATCAGGCTAGCTGCCGATCCGGCGTTACAGGACATCGCCAGGGCCAACAAAAATGGGCGTGGATCTAAACCCCGCGCCAGCAGGGTCTGGCACAGCAGCGGCGTCAGCGCAAAAGCGACAATATCGTTGACCAGCAGCGCCGATAGCACGCCGCCTAGCAGCACCACGCCGAGTAGCAGCTTGCTGGGCTGCTCCGCATGTTGGGCCATCCACTCTGACAGCTGGTGATACACCCCTGAAAAGCCAAACTGGGCCGACACCAGCATAAGCGCCATCAGCAGCACCAGCGCGCCGATGTCGATATGGCCTGCAATCTCCTCCAGTTGAACGGTGCCGGTCACCAGCAACACACACGCCGCCGCGAGGGCCATCCAAGAGCGGTCTACCTGCAGGCCAGGCAATCGGCCCACTGCCATGCCCAGGTAGGTGAATGCGAACATGGCAGTGATGAGCCACATCGTGAGTGCTCCTTCTCAAAGCGCAAAAAGAGCAGGCATCATACGGTGCTTGCTGATCGCCACAAAGCGCTAAAAACCTGATAGAGACCCATAAAAAAACCGGCCTGCATCGAAGATGCAGGCCGGTATGATCAGCAGGCAAAAGCGTTAGCTCAGGTTATCCACCACCTTCAAGACCGGGGCTGCCTGATTCAGCGTGTAGAAGTGCAGGCCCGGCGCGCCGCCATCCAGCAGGCGTTCACACAGGCGAGTCACTACATCGGTACCGAAGGCCGCAATGGCGTCGCTGTCATCGCCGTAGGCTTCTAGCTGCTTGCGAATCCAGCGGGGAATTTCCGCGCCGCAGGCATCGGAAAACCGCGCCAGCTTGGTGTAGTTGGTAATCGGCATAATGCCGGGAATAATCGGCTGCTCGACGCCCAGCGCCCGCGCTTTATCGACGAAATGGAAATAGGCATCGGCGGTAAAGAAGTACTGGGTAATCGCCATGTTGGCACCCGCATTCATCTTTCGGGCAAAGTTTTCCACATCCTTATCGAGGCTGGGGGCCTGTGGATGAGATTCCGGATACGCCGCTACCGCGATGTCGAAGTGGTCGCCTGTCTCATTGCGAATGAACTCTACCAATTCATTGGCGTAGCGCAGCTCGCCGATACTGGCCATCCCGGAGGGCATGTCACCGCGCAGGGCCACTAGGCTATCGACGCCCTCTTCCCGGTACTGCGCCAGTAAATCGCGCAGCTGGGCCTTTTCGCTGCCGATGCAGGAGAGGTGCGGCGCCGTGGTGATGCCACTTTGGCTAACGGTGCGCACGATATCCCGAGTGCGCGCCTGGGTGGAGCCACCCGCGCCGTAGGTGACCGAGAAGAAACGCGGTTTACGAGCGGCCAGCTCATCACGCACGTGAATTAGCTTCTCCCGACCTGCATCGGTGTTGGGCGGAAAGAATTCAAAGCTAATACCTAACGGATGCTCTTGGCTGCTCATGGTTTGTCCTCGCAGTGCGGTAACGTGATCATTATTTGAGGTATTCTCGCTGCTTCGCCGCGCAGCGGCTAATGAAAGATTCCACGGTCGACCTTCAATTCGGCTCATGTTGGCGCTACCGCGTCTATCAAGGAGGAGAAATGGACTTAGCACCCAGCGCTTTAATGGGCCCGCTGCTTATGCTGTTAGGGTATGTGGGGCTCGGCTTTATTGCCGCCCAACGGTTGAAAATAGACCCGCGCCCGATCGCCACGCTGCTGGTGTACCTAATTGCGCCGCTGACAATTTTTCGCGCGCTGATGAATGGCGGCCCCACCTCAGAGTATTTGGTGCTCACCCTGGCAATGTTTCTGTTGGTCAGCGCCATGGCCCTGGCCGTTCGCTGGGCCACCCAGCACCGCTTTGGCCCGCAGGAAGGCGCGCTGTTGGCGTTCTCTTCTGGCACCGGTAATACCGGCTACTTTGGGCTGCCCGTCGCACTAATTCTGCTGCCGCCGGAAGGGGTGACGCTGTATCTCTTCTGTATGCTGGGCATTAACCTGTATGAGTTCACGGTGGGGTTTTATTTGAGCGCCCGAGGCCACTTCTCGGTACGCCAGAGCTTGGCCAAAATTATTCGTCTGCCGCTGGTCTATGCGTTTCTCTTAGCGCTGCTGCTAAACGCGCTCAACGCCACGCTGCCGGAATCACTGATGAGTTCATTAGCGGTCTTTCCCGCCACCTATACCCTGCTGGGCATGATGATCATTGGCATGACGTTAAGCCAGGTCACCCTCGCCGCGTGGGATACGCGCTTTGTGGCGACCTGCGTGGGCCTGCGCTATTTGCTCTGGCCGCTGGTGATGCTGGGAGCGGTGCTGGTGCTCCAGCAGTTCACGCCACTCGCACCGGAGCTGGCGATGGCACTGCTGCTATTAGGCGTGGTGCCCATGGCCTCGAACGTCGTCGTTGTAGCTATGGAGTTGGGCATTCAGCCGCAGAAAGGTGCTTTAGCGGTACTGACCACCACACTGCTGGCACCGCTGTTGATCCCGCTCTATCTGGGGCTGATGCTGCGGCTCACCGGTCTCGCTTAAAACCCATCGACGCCCGCTTGCTGCAGCTGGCGGGCCATGCGCTGAACATCTGGGTGGCTGAAGAAGGCAACGAGCGCTTCGCCGCGTACCGGGCCAACGCCGGGCACGACTTGCCAATCGGTTCGAGAGTAACCCGCGAGGGTGTACCAATCGCCTAGCCGGGCATCGCCTCCTGGCGGCATCCCCAGCGCCGTTAGCCATGTCGCATAGGGCGCTTGGCGCGCCGTGTCGAACTGTGCCATCAACGCTGCGGCGGTGGTCGCGCCAATACCGTGGGCTTGCTGTAGCTGCTCTGGCGTTAGTGCCAACCAACCCAATAGTTCAGTGACCACACCGGCCTCCATCAGCGCCTGCCAAGTGCCTTCGCCAATCCCTCGCATGCCCAGCTGCTCGCTGAGATAGGTTAAGCGGGCCAGCAGTTGGGCGCTGCATTCTGATGTTCGCTCGGGCGTTAGCGTAAAGCAGCTCAACAGATGGTAGCGCTCGGGCGGTGGGGCGCTTAGGGCGGCTCTTTCACGCGTTTGCCACACCACGCTGTCTACCTGAGGAATCGTCAAGCCCGCCAACGTCACCGCCACGTGGTCACCTGGGCGCACGTCCCACGCCTGCCAGCGCTCCAATGAACCCAGCGACACGCGGCTGATGCGCCGCCCTTCCAGAGTTACTGGGTAGAGCCATAGCAGCGGCGTTACGCGCCCGGTGCGCCCCACCCGAAACTCGACCCCGCGCACCTGAGCTAGCGCCTGCTGAGACGGATACTTCCAGGCCACCGCCCACTCAGGGGGCGATGACGACCAGCTGCGCACGCCAGGGCGATCAGCCTGTTTTAACACCACGCCGTCGGTGGCAAACGGCAGCGGGCCGTTAAACCACCGTTCGCGCCACTCGGCGGCCGCCTCCTGGCCGCTGATCGAGTGGGTGTAATCGGCCGTATCGAAACCCAGCGCCGTCAGTTGTGCCAGCCGTTCGGTCATCTGCGTCGGGCCATCCGGCCAATCCCATACGAATAATCCGATGCGATTCAGCGTCTCTTGGCTTGGGTCGCGCTGCGCCATGGCACCGGCCACGGCACTTCGGGCACCCGAATCTGGCTGGCGTGCCTGCACGTGGTTCTCCAACCG
>NZ_JAMZBE010000068.1:0-19301 GCF_024158645.1 Halomonas sp. 707B3 | reverse complement strand
GGTCAACCGCCTCACCCAGCGCCAGCCGGTACTGCGCCAAGTGTTTTTACAGGTTCAGTTGAGCGCGATTGCCGCCGATGGCGTGCTGCACCCCGCCGAGCACGAGATGATTCTGCGCGTTGCCCGCGGCGTTGGCTGTAGCGACGCCGAAGTTCAGCAAATCGAAGCAATGCTGCACGGCGCTGCCGCCAACTCCCAAGGTGCCAGCGAAGAAGCCTTAAAAGATGCTTACCGCGTTCTTGGGGTATCAGAAGAGGCCAGCGATGCCGAGCTTAAGAAAGCCTACCGCCGCCTGATGAGCCAAAACCACCCAGACAAATTGGCTGGCAAAGGGTTGCCGGAGAGCATGCGCGAAGTAGCCCAGGCACGCACCAGCGAAATTGGTAATGCCTACGAGCGTATTCGCGCGGCACGCGGCCAGTAGCCCGTGACAGGTTTCCAGGGAGTGCTACAGTGAAAGCTTCACGGTACTGCCTGGAGTCGCCGAATGATCACGCTATACAGCTTTCCCAATTCCCGCTCGCTACGCGCTGCTTGGACGCTTGAAGAGCTGGGCCTAGAGTACCAGTGCCACCATGTAGCGCTGGATAAAGGCGAGGGGCAAAGTACCGAGCATCTTGCTCGCCACCCGGATGGCAAGGTGCCGGTGCTGGAAGATGGCGAGCTAATGCTGTTTGAGTCTGCGCCTATCTGCCGTTATCTCGCCGAGCAGTATGGCGATGGCAGCCTACTGCCTCAAAGCGTTGCCGAGCGCGCCCAGGTCGACCAGTGGCTCAGCTTTATCGTTACCGAGATTGAGCAGCCGCTGTGGTTACAGGCCAAGCACAAGTTCGCCCTGCCTCAAGATAAGCGCGTCCCCTCAGTACTGCCCACTGCGGCTTGGGAATTTCAGCGGGCGCTGCTCGCGCTGGAGCGCCGCTACCGCGGCCAAGAAACCCTGGTAGGCGATACCTTCACCCTCGCGGATCTTTTCCTGACGCATACGCTGACCTGGGCAGCTAGCATGAAGCACCGCCTACCGGAGCCGTTGGTGGCTTACCGCGCCCGCCACGCCAACCGCCCAGCGCTTGCTCGCGCCGCCGAAAAAGAGCAGGCGGCGGCGCAAGCGACCTGATTACACCGCGTTAGGCGCAGGCAGCCGGAGTGTTTCCTGCGCTTTACTCCCTTCGGCACGGGCGGCTCCCCAGGCACTTTCCAGCCCGCCAGGGAAGCCGCTTCGCTGGCTGTAATCCGGAGTGACACCGCCCTGGTAGGCATGGCGCTGGCTTAGCGCTTTGGCGCAGCTATAATCCACTACCGTCAGCACGCCCACCGCAGTGAGTGCTAAATAGAGGTTCTCTTTGTGCGATGGGTGGCGCTTTAACGCAAAGGTGAGCGCGGCAAAATCCAGCACATCTCCGCCAACTCGGCTCCAAATCGCGTTGGTCGGGTTATCCGACAGCGCGCCGATGCCGCTGAGGATTTCCCGCGCACCGCAGGCGCGTATCTTATTTTCACGATGAGGCATACCTAACGCGCGGCTCAACCGACGCGGGGCCACTAGCTGATACAACCCCATCCCCAAGCTTAGCCAACCCAAGCCTCTAGCTAATTTATCCGCTGGTGACATTGAGCGCGTTGGCGAGTGGGAATGGCGTTTCATCGATGTTTTCATACTCTCCTCCCTGTGCAGTATTACGGCTTCAGAATGACTTTGACGCAGCCATCCTGCTTATCCCGAAAGGTTTGGTACATCTCGGGCCCCTGGGCTAAATCCACCGAGTGGGTAATCACAAACGAAGGGTCGATCTGGCCCTCGTCAATGCGCCTCAACAGATCATCCGTCCAGCGTTTGACATGGGTTTGCCCGGTGCGCACGGTCAATCCTTTGTTCATCAGCGCCCCCATAGGGATTTTATCAACCAGCCCGCCATACACCCCGGGGATCGACAAAATACCCGCCGGACGGCAGACATAGATCATCTCGCGCAGCACATGAGCACGGTCGGTTTCCAGCCACATGGCCTGTTTTACCCGGTCATACACCGAGTCCAGCGAACGCGTGGCGTGGGCTTCCAGCCCCACCGCATCGATACACTTTTCTGGCCCCTTACCGTGGGTCAGCTCCTGCAGCCTGCCCAGTACGCTTTCGTGGGCAAAGTTAATGGTGAGAGCACCACCGGCAGCGGCCATTGAGAGCCGCTCGGGTACGTTATCAATCACCACTACCTGCTTGGCGCCCAGCAGTACCGCGCTACGCACACAGAACTGGCCAACCGGGCCTGCGCCCCAGATCACAACGGTATCGGTGGGTTGAATGTCGCACTGCGCGGCGGCCTGCCAGCCGGTTGGGAAAATATCCCCTAGAAACAGCACTTGCTCATCGGTGAGCGTATCGGGCACTTTAATATGCGTGGTGTCGGCAAAAGGCACGCGCACAAACTCGGCCTGGCCGCCCGCATAGCCGCCGGTAAGTTGAGAGTAGCCAAACAGCCCGGCACCGCCATGGCCAAAAACTTTATCCGCCAGGGATTTATTACGGTTGGAGCGCTCGCAAACCGAGTAGTTGCCGCGCTGGCACTGCTCGCATTCGCCGCAAGCAATGGTGAAGGGCACCACCACTCGATCGCCTACTTTGAGATTTTTCGTCTCACTGCCCACTTCCATCACTTCGCCCATAAACTCATGGCCTAGGACATCGCCACAGGACATACCGGGGATATAGTGATCGTAAAGGTGCAGATCAGAGCCGCAGATGGCGCAGCTACTGACATTGATAATGGCATCGCGGGGGTGTTCGAGCGCGGGGTCGGGCACGGTGTCGTAACGAACATCGTTCTTACCGTGCCAGCAAAGTGCTTTCATGGCTGCTTCTCCTTACATGGTTGCGCATAGCGTCCTGCCATGTATCACCATAGCTCAGACACACGGCAACCAAAGTTAAGAAAAAGCTTTTTTACGGGTGTTCGACGACAATCACGCCCTAATCAGGCAACTTAAGTTAACAACGGATAACAACAGCCACCTACCTAGCCTTTGCGTTCAATATCCACGTCGCTGGCCTGGGTGAAGTCATCCAGCGCCATCATATGGCCGAGCTTGCCCGCCTTGGTGGAGAGATACTGCTCGTTGTGAGGGTTTAAACCGGTGGTAATCGGCAAGCGCTCGACGACGTTCACGCCGTCGCGGGTTAGCGCATCCACCTTGCGGGGGTTATTGGTCATCAGTTTGAGCGCCGTGATGCCCAGGTGGTTGAGCATGGGTACGCAGAGGTCGTAGCGGCGCATATCAGCACCGAAGCCGAGCTGCTCGTTGGCTTCGACGGTGTCGGCCCCCTGGTCTTGCAGATGATAGGCGCGGATTTTGTTGAGCAGGCCAATGCCACGCCCTTCCTGGCGTAAATAGAGCAGCACGCCGCGCCCCTCTTCGGCAATACGCTTCAGCGCTTCTTGCAGCTGGTAGCCGCAGTCGCAGCGCATCGAAAATAGCGCATCGCCGGTTAAACACTCAGAGTGCACGCGCCCTAACACCGGCTCGCCGCCGCTCACATCGCCCAACGTTAAGGCGATATGGTCTTTACCCGTGGCGTCGTCTTCGAAGCCATGCATTGTGAATGTGGCCCAGGGAGTGGGCAGCCGAGAGGCAGCAATGAAGCGAATGGTCACAGGTTTCCTCGCTGATTAACCAAACCAGTTAACCACACCAGTGTTGGCGAAGTGGACGAACAGTTTACCAGGAAGCCGCGCAGGCCTCACGGTCTTAGCGGGGTGCGACGATTTTTGCCACGGTTTGCGCCGCCACCCCCGGCTATCTTCACGTACAATTCCTATCTTCAGGTACGATGACTCCCTTACAATGCGGGCAAATTTCTCAAGAGCAAGTGTTTATGACCACCACACCTTTGCAAAACGACCGTTTTCTTCGCGCGCTGGCTCGCCAGCCCGTTGACCGCACTCCGGTGTGGATGATGCGCCAAGCCGGCCGCTACCTGCCGGAGTACCGCGCCAGCCGCGCCGACGCAGGCAGCTTTATGGACCTGTGCCGCAATCATGACCTGGCTTGTGAAGTGACCCTGCAGCCGCTAGAGCGCTACCCGCTCGACGCCGCAATTCTGTTTTCGGATATTTTGACCATCCCCGATGCCATGGGGCTGGGCCTCTACTTCGAAACCGGTGAAGGCCCCAAATTCAGAAAAACCGTCCGCACGCCGGAAGAAGTAGCGGCGCTGACGGTGCCAAACGCCGAGCGCGACCTGGACTACGTGATGCGGGCGGTATCCACGATTCGCCGCGAGCTGAACGGCCGCATGCCGCTGATCGGTTTCTCCGGCAGCCCCTGGACGCTGGCGACGTATATGGTGGAAGGCGGCTCCAGCAAGGATTTCCGCCACCTAAAAACCATGCTGTATGACACGCCGGACACCATGCACCAGCTGCTGGATACCCTGGCGCAAGCGGTCACTGACTACCTGAATGCGCAGATTCGTGCCGGTGCCCAGGCGGTACAGATTTTTGATACCTGGGGCGGCGCGCTCTCCACGCCTGCTTATTTAGAGTTCTCGCTGCGCTATATGGAGCAGATCGTTTCCGGGCTGATCCGCGAACACGACGGCCGCCGCGTGCCGGTGATCCTGTTCACCAAAAACGGCGGCCAGTGGCTTGAACACATTGCTTGCGCCGGTGCCGACGCGCTGGGTATCGACTGGTCGACCGAGCTTTCTGACGCTCGCGCCCGCGTAGGCCATAAAGTCGCCCTGCAGGGTAATTTAGACCCCAACGTGCTGTTTGCTCGCCCTTCGGCCATTCGCGCCGAAGTGGCCCGCGTGCTGGAGAGCTACGGCCACGGCCCGGGCCACGTGTTCAACTTGGGCCACGGCATCAGCCAGTTCACCAACCCCGATCACGTCACCGCCTTTATGGAGGCGCTGCACGACTTAAGCCCGCAGTACCATCAGGGCATTCCGACCCAAACGAACGACCAATGCCCAGGAGCCAAGCAATGAGCGACTTACGCGACGACCAGTGGTTTACCGAAGTCTTTGATAGCCACGGCAGCGCTTTCTCGCTGAAAATCACCGAAAAACTGCTGGATGTGCAGAGCCCCTACCAGCACCTGGAAGTGTACGCCACCGAAACCTACGGCAACCTGATGGTGCTGGATGGCTGCGTGATGCTGACCGATCGCGACAACTTCCTCTACCACGAGATGATTGCCCACCCGGCGCTGTTCACCCACCAAGACCCCAAGCGGGTGGTGATCATTGGCGGCGGCGACTGCGGCACGTTGAAAGAAGTGCTGCGCCATCCGGGCGTTGAAAAAGTCACCCAGATCGACATCGATGAAGAAGTGACCAAGGCCTCCGAGCGCTTTTTCCCGTCACTGGTAGAAGCCAACAGCGACCCCCGCGCCGAGCTGCTGTTTGCCGACGGCGTGAAATGGGTCGACGACGCCGCCGACGAGAGCATCGACGTGCTGATCATCGACTCCACCGACCCGGTAGGCCCTGCAGAAGGCCTGTTCAAAACCGACTTTTTGAAGCGCTGCCACCGCATTCTGAAAAGCGGCGGCGTCATGGTGCAGCAGAGTGAGTCACCGCTGTACCACAGCGGCTCAATCATCCGCGAACTGCGTAACGACATGCGCGAAGCAGGCTTTGATAGCGTCGCCACCCTGCCCTTCCCCCAGCCGGTGTACCCTTCCGGCTGGTGGAGCGTGACGCTGGCAGGCAAAGCGACCAACGTTGAAAGCTTCCGTGAAGAGGCTGCCGCCAGCCACGAAATGCCGCTACAGTACTACACAGTAGATGCCCACCGTGGTGCCCTGGCGCTGCCGCCCTTTATGCGTAAAGCCTTCGCATAACCTCGCGGTAACGACATGCATCAGGCCGGGCTCTGCCCGGCCTTTTTTATGCGCAGGAGTTGCTGCGCTCGACGTTAAGGAATAATAAATGACTACAACGCGTTGGTTAGGATTGGGAATCACTCTGTTAGCACCCGCTCTATGGCTACCTGCCACGGCCATGGCCGATACCCTTGAGGCCATTCAAGAGCGCGACAGCGTGCGCTGCGGCGTTAACGCGGCCCAGCCCGGCTTTTCATCGCTGGACGATAACGACCAATACCGCGGCCTGGACACCGATGTGTGCCGCGCCATTGCCGCTGCCGCGCTAGGTGATGCCAGCAAAGTCAATTTCGTACCGTTAGACTCGGTGGAACGTTTTGCCGCGCTGCAGTCTGGCGAGGTGGACGTGCTCTCCCGCACCACCACCTGGACCTCTAGCCGCGACACCACACTAGGGATGAACTTCACTGGCGTCAGCTACTACGACGGCCAGGCGTTTATGGTGGCCAGCGACCTCGGCGTACAGAGCGCAAAAGAACTGGATGGGGCGGCTGTTTGCACTCAGTCAGGCACCACCAGCGAACTAAACCTTTCCGACTACTTCCGCATTAACAACATGACCTATGATGCGGTGGTGTTTGATTCACCTGAACAGTCGATTGCGGGCTTCGAAGCAGGCCGCTGCGATGTATTGAGCTCGGATGCCTCGCAGCTCTACGCCCAGCGCATTCAACTGGCCGACCCCAATATGGCCGTGGTACTACCGGAGATCATCTCCAAAGAGCCGCTTGGCCCAGCAGTGCGCCAAGGCGATGACCAGTGGTTCAACATCGTGAAGTGGTCGCTGTTTGCCATGCTGAATGCCGAAGAGCTGGGCGTCAGCCAAGCCAACGTGGATGAGCAGCTAAGCTCAGAAAACCCCGATGTGATGCGCCTACTTGGGCAAGATGGCGATTTTGGTGAAGCCATGGGCCTTTCGTCAGACTGGGCTTACCAAATCGTCAAACAGGTGGGTAATTACGCGGACATTTATGACCGCAACGTGGGCGCGGACTCTGATTTCAACATTGCGCGCGGCCTGAACGCTCTGTGGAAAGATGGTGGCATTCAGTACGCGCCGCCCATTCGCTAACACGCTAAGCGACTAGCCACCGACCTCCGCCAGCGGCTGCGCACCAAAAAAGCGCATGGCGTAGCTGCTGGCCTACTTTTTTGCACCACTACCTTCGTCAAATCCGCTGATTTTACGTTGAAAAGCGCTGAATTTGACGGCATATCTTTCTTGGCACCTTCCTTGCTAGCTTTTAATGATGCATCACCATGCATAATGACATTAAATCGAGGAAGGGGAACAAACATGATTAATAAGAAACACCTGGTACTGCTGGCCTCCGCTGGTGCTATTACCCTCGCCGGTGTTGCCACCGCGCAAGCCGATACATTAGAAGATACCCGCGAGCGCGGTGCCGTACAGTGTGGCGTCAGCGACGGCTTACCAGGTTTTTCCGCCCCAGACGATAACGGTAACTGGCAGGGCCTGGACGTTGACGTATGTCGCGCCGTAGCCGCAGCAGTACTGGGCGACGCAGACGCCGTCAACTACATTTCCTTGAACGCCGTTGAGCGCTTCACTGCCCTTCAGTCCGGCGAAGTGGATGTCCTTTCTCGTAACACCACCTGGACGACCACCCGTG
Source organism: Halomonas sp. 707B3 (assembly GCF_024158645.1). NCBI lineage: Bacteria > Pseudomonadati > Pseudomonadota > Gammaproteobacteria > Oceanospirillales > Halomonadaceae > Halomonas > Halomonas sp. 707B3. Next base: position 11,787 of record NZ_JAMZBE010000068.1, on the reverse strand, counting down.
ACACCACGCTAGGCCTAAACTTCACTGGGGTGACCTTCTACGACGGCCAAGGCTTCTTGGTGTCTCGTGACCTGGGTATCTCCAGTGCTTCGGAGCTGGATGGCGCGGCTATTTGTATCCAGTCCGGTACCACTACTGAGCTGAACCTGGCGGACTACTTCCGTGCCAACGGCATGGAGTTTGACCCCATCGTTTTCGATACTTCTGAGCAAACGGTAGGCGGCTTCCAGGCTGGCCGCTGTGACGTACTAACCTCTGACACCTCTCAGTTGGCCGCTCTGCGCATCCAACTGGACGACCCGGCTGGCGCCATGATTCTGCCCGACGTTATTTCGAAAGAGCCGCTGGGCCCGGTAGTACGCCAAGGCGACGACCTGTGGTTTAACATCGTGAAGTGGTCGCTGTTCGCCATGATCAACGGTGAAGAGTACGGCGTCACCAGCGAGAACGCTGAAGAGATGCTCAGCTCTGAGAACCCGGACGTTGCTCGCCTGCTCGGCCAGGACGGTAACTACGGTGAAGGCATGGGTCTTGAAGCCGACTGGGCTTACAACATCCTGAGTCAAGTAGGTAACTACGGTGAAAGCTTCGAGCGCAACGTAGGTATGGGTTCACCGCTAGAAATCGAGCGCGGTGTTAACGCCCTGTGGAACCAAGGCGGCTTCCATTACGCACCGCCGATTCGCTAAGCGTCTCGCTTGACCCCGGCCCGCCACCCTTCTTGGTCATGGCGGGCCATTTGATTGACCTTCCGTATCGCGGAGACGCCACCCATGTCCGTAAGACCTAACGCTCGCCCCGCTGGCCAAAAGCCACCGTTCTGGCGAGACCGCGCCAAACGTGCGCTCATCTTCCAATGTCTGCTGATTGCCGCTGTCATCGCCTTTCTGTTCTATATCGTCGGCAACGTGCAAGACAACCTCTCCTCTCGGGGTATCACCACAGGCTTTGGTTTCCTGAGTAATACCGCCGGTTTTGGGATCGTACAGAGTCTGATCGACTACTCTTCCCAAAGCACCTATGGCCGTACCTTTTTCGTTGGCCTACTGAATACGCTACTGGTGGGCGGGTTAGGCGTGATCGCCGCCACCATCATTGGTTTTATTGTCGGTATCGCTCGCCTATCGCCCAACTGGCTGATCGCCAAGCTGGCCGCGGCGTATATCGAAACGTTCCGGAATATTCCGCTTCTGCTGCAGATTTTCTTTTGGTATTTTGCCGTGCTGCGCACCCTGCCAAGCGCCAGGGAAAGCCTTGCCTTTGGGGAAGCGTTTTTCCTCAACGTGCGCGGACTGTATCTACCAGAACCGCTGTTTGAGTCCGGTTTTGGGCTAATTCCCGTGACCTTTGTGATCGCCATTGTGGCCAGCATTGCGCTGGTGATTTGGGCGAAGCGCCGCCAGGAAGCCACGGGGAAACGTATTCCTGCCTACTGGATCTCCTTTGCGCTGATTTTTGGCTTGCCGCTGTTGGTTATGTTTGTGACTGGCGTGCCCGTCACTTGGGAAATGCCCGAACTGCGTGGCTTTAACTTCCGCGGCGGTATTACGGTGATTCCCGAGTTCCTGGCGCTATGGTTTGCACTATCGATCTACACCGCCTCGTTCATCGCCGAGATCGTGCGCTCAGGCATACAGGCCATTTCTCATGGCCAAACCGAAGCGGCACAGGCCCTGAGTCTGCCGCGTAACCTAGTGCTGCGTTTGGTGGTCATTCCCCAGGCGTTGCGGGTCATTATTCCCCCGCTGACCAGCCAGTACCTGAACTTGATTAAGAACTCGTCGCTGGCCACCGCTATTGGCTACCCAGACCTCGTGTCGGTGTTTGCGGGTACCACGCTGAACCAGACAGGCCAAGCCATTGAGGTCATTGCCATGACCATGGCGGTCTATCTGACGATCAGCCTGCTGGTATCCATGTTTATGAACTGGTTCAACGCCCGCGTGGCGCTGGTTGAACGCTAGGCTGAGGCGAGGAGCCATACATGATTCATAACCAAACCGTGATTGAGCAGCGACCAGCGCCTAGTAGCTCTGTTGGGGCTGTTGCTTGGCTGCGCACCAACCTGTTTAACGGCCCGATTAATACTATTTTCACCTTAGTCGGCCTCTATATTCTCTACCTGTTGGTGGTACCGACCGTGCAGTGGGCGTTTATCAACGCCGACTGGGTAGGCACTACCCGCGACGACTGCTCTCGCGAAGGCGCCTGCTGGGTATTTATCAACGCCCGTTTATCCCAGTTTATTTACGGCCTGTACCCCAGCGAGGAGACCTGGCGCGCCAATATCGTGTTCGCCATGTTCTTTACCCTGATTGGCTGGCTGGCCATACCCCGCCTGCCCTTCAAGCGCTGGGTTGCCGTCTTTGCGCTGGTGGTCTTCCCAGTTCTGTCGTTTGTACTGCTTTACGGCGGCTACTTTGACCTTCCCCAAGTGCCTACCCACCGCTGGGGTGGCCTGATGCTGACGCTACTGTTAGCCACGGTGGGCATGGTGGGCGCGCTGCCTATCGGCATCGTGCTGGCCTTGGGGCGACGCTCCAACATGCCGATCGTCAAAAGCTTCTGCGTGGTGTTTATCGAGTTCTGGCGCGGTGTGCCGCTGATCACCGTGCTGTTTATGGCCTCGGTGATGCTGCCGCTGTTCCTACCCTCTGAAATGAATGTAGACCGCTTAGTGCGGGCACTGGTCGGCTTAACGCTGTTCCAGAGTGCCTATATGGCCGAGGTCATTCGCGGTGGTTTGCAGGCGATACCCAAAGGCCAGGAAGAGGCCGCGGCAGCGCTCGGCATGACTTACTGGAAGCGCATGGGGCTGATCATTCTTCCCCAAGCGCTGAAGATGATGATTCCCGGCATCGTGAATACGTTTATCTCGCTGTTTAAAGACACCACCCTGGTCATGATTATCGGGCTATTTGACCTTTTGGGGATCGTGCAAGCGGCACTGGCCGACTCACGCTGGCTCGGCTTCTCGTTGGAAGGCTACGTGTTTGCCGCCTTCATGTTCTGGATCTTCTGTTTCAGCATGTCGCGCTACAGTCAGTACCTAGAACGCAAGCTGCACACCGGCCACAAGCGCTAACGCCGCTTTCATTAACGATTTTTAGCAGGATAGTGACATGACTCAAGCAGCCACCAACAACCCTGGCACCAGTACGTCTGACCTGATGGTTGAAATGCGCGACGTCAACAAGTGGTACGGCGATTTCCACGTGCTGCGCGATATTAACCTAGAGGTAAAACGCGGCGAGCGAATCGTTATTTGCGGGCCTTCCGGCTCTGGCAAATCCACCATGATTCGCTGTATCAACCACTTAGAAGAGCATCAGAAAGGCGAGATTACGGTAGGCAGCGTGCCGCTGACCCAAGATGTTAAACGCATCGAGCAGATTCGCCGTAGCGTCGGCATGGTGTTCCAGCACTTCAACCTGTTCCCTCACCTCACGGTGCTAGAGAACTGCTGTATCGCACCGATGTGGGTGCAGAAGAAGCCCCGCAAAGAGGCCGAAGCCATGGCCATGCAGTACCTGGAGCGGGTGCGCATTGCCGAGCAGGCCAAAAAGTATCCCGGCCAGCTCTCTGGCGGCCAGCAGCAGCGCGTCGCGATTGCCCGCTCGCTGTGTATGCACCCGGACGTCATGCTGTTTGACGAGCCCACCTCGGCCCTTGACCCGGAAATGATCAAGGAAGTGCTGGACGTCATGGTGGAACTGGCCGAAGAAGGCATGACCATGCTCTGCGTCACCCACGAGATGGGCTTTGCGAAAACCGTTGCCGACCGCGTGATCTTTATGGACCAAGGGCAAATCATTGAAGAGAACGCGCCTGAGCCGTTCTTCAACAATCCGCAGTCCGAGCGCACCCAGCTCTTCTTGAGCCAGATTCTGGGCCATTAACACAACGGATAGCATCACTGGATGCTAAATCTGGGCCTCCTATGAGGCCCATTTTTATGTTTAAACTCGATCCAATAACGTCACAACAAGTGAGCCACCATGGAAAAGCTATTTATTGACCGCGCGCCGCAGCCCATCGCCCCGTTCTCACACGCCTGCCGGGTGGGCGATCTGGTCTTCATCACCGGCCAAATGCCCACGGTGCCGGAAACCAACGAGATGCTGCTCGGCACGTTTACCGAGCAAACCCACCGGGTGATGCAGAACCTGGCCATCGTGCTGGAAGAGGTCGGCAGTAGCTTCGAATACGTGGTTCAGTCGCGGGTCTTCATCACCAATATGGGCCACTTCGATGAAGTGAATCAGGTCTACGCCAGCTACTTCCAACAACCGTTGCCCACCCGCACCTGCATTGGCGTGACCGGGCTTGCGGGCGGAGCGGATGTCGAAGTCGATATGATCGCCTGGATTCCTCCCAAAGCGGGCGCTTAACCACCCACGAGCGTAATGCTGGCAGGCAGTAGCGCAGGCTGCTCCCGATGCTGCGTCAGCGGCTTGCCCGCCAGCGCCGTGAGCAGAATTTGCAGGGGGTCGCCGTGGCTGACCACCAGCACCGTTTCCCCCTCAAAGCGCTGCTCTAGCGCGTCCAATGCGGCGCACATCCGTGCAGCTACCCGGCTGACCGGCTCAACCTGCCACTGGGTATGGTCTGCACTCTGCGCATCAAAGGCCCACACCTCTGGGTAATAGCTATCGGCCTGGCCATCCAGCTCACCAAAATGGCGCTCTCGTAAGCGCTCCTCTTGTTGCATGTCCAGCGCGAACGCCTCCGTCACTCTGGCGGCAGTGTGCGTGGTGCGTAAAAAATCTGAATGTACCACCCGCGTCGGCTCCGGCCAGCGCCACTGCGCCAGCACATCCACCAACTGCTGTTCACCCTGTTCAGAGAGCCCATAATTCGTAAGCCCCCGCTCGGGGGAGCTGATAATTTTCCGCTGGGCGTTAGCCTGGCTATGTCCATGGCGCATGAGTAAATAGCGATTTCGCCAATGATAATTTGTACGCAGTAAGTCCATTGTCACCTCTCAAAAACCGTGTTTGACCAAACACCGAACGATTGCCATGGTTAAAGGGTAATCAACGACATGGAGGACGTACGACGATGACCACCTATATCGTGGTAGCTGACGCCGCCCGCGCACGTATTTTTACCCGTGACGCGCTCAATCTCGCCGAGCAAGAGAGCTTGGTACACGCAGCCGGCAGGCTGCATGAAGGTGACTTGATCACTGACCGCCGCGGGGCTGATGTCCATGAATCAACGTCAACGTCGTCGCGCTCATCTGGCGAAGAGGGGGCTGCCTCTCAGCATGAGAACGAGCTGTTTGCTAAAGAGGTCGCCCAACGCCTGTATAGCGCCCGCGTGAGTAACAGCATGGAAAAACTGATTATGGTCGCGCCGCCCAAGTTTTTAGGGCTACTGCGAGAAAAGCTTGATCACCCTACCCAAAAGCTTGTGACGCACACGCTCTCAAAAGATCTTAGCAAGGCGTCGATGGCAGATATTCAAAGCGCCGTGAGCGATCTGCGCTAATCAAATCAACACTTTCTTACTCTTTTATTAAAGGCATGGTGGCTCTCGCCGATAGCTAACGTCGAACTTTAGTGTACGTGGCACCCGCGTACTGATTCCAAACGACGTTGAGAGCGACCATGTTTTCATCTCTGCGAGCCCGCATACTGCTAGCCGCACTCACTGCCATCACCCTTGCCCTGATCGTCAATGGTGTTGCCAGCTACTACACAGTCCAGCAGCACAATACCCAACAGGTAGCACGCAACCTAGACGCTGTAGTACGTGGTAACAGTAGCGCCCTACATGAGTGGATGGCATCCCGTAGCACCATGCTGAACGGTATGGAGGAAGCTATCTCCAGCAATGACCCACGTATTGCCTTGCGTCAGTTGACCACCTCTGGCGATTTTATGGCAACCTACCTGAGCTTGGCTGATAGCGGAGAGACCATTTTTTTCAACGGCTGGGAGCCACCCGCCGATTTTGACCCACGAGAGCGACCTTGGTACCAAGCCGCCGCTGCCGCGCAGGATACTATTGTCACCGCGCCGTATGTCGATGCCCAAAGCGGCGACTTAGTCGTGACCTTTGCCCGCCCGTTTTACCAAAATAACCAACTTCAGGCGGTAGTAGGTGCTGACGTCAATATTCGCGATATGGTCGCGATCGTGCAAGACATCTCGCCTACTCCTTCAAGTTTTGGCTTTCTGACTACCGGCGATGGATCGCTAATCGCCCATCCCAACAGCGAGCTAGCGCTAGAACCCACCACTGTTTTAAGCGATGAATTAAACGCCGCCTATATCGAGCAACTTGCTAACACCAAGCAGCCACAGCAGATGCAGTTAGAAGGAAGCAGTAAATTACTGCTGAGCCGCCCAATAGGCGGCAATAGCGACTGGCAGCTTGTGGTAGCACTGGATGAAGCGGAGGCCACCGCAGGACTACGCGCCATTGCCACCACATCTATTGTTACCCTATTGATCGTTGCAGCCATTACCGCTGTGGTATTTGGGCTGCTGCTGTCGCTACTGTTGCGCCGCCTGCTGGGGGTGCGCAACGCGATGGATAACATCGCCTCCGGCGAGGGCGACCTCACCCAGCGTCTGCCAGAAGAAGGCAACGACGAAGTCACTCAAATCGCTAGCGCCTTTAACCGCTTTGTTAACAAAATGGAGCACGTCTTAATCGACGTGCGCACCAGCAGCGAATCGGTGCACCACGCCGCTAACGAGATTGCCATGGGTGGCCAGGATCTCTCGCGCCGTACGGATAACGCCGCCTCGAGCCTGCAGCAAACCTCAGCCTCGGTCGAAGAGATCACCAGCACCGTGCAACATACGGCGGCCTCTGCTCAGGAAGCCAACAAGCTCTCCCACGCAGCCACCGAAGTCGCGAAAGAGGGCGGTCAGGTGGTGTCGAACGTGGTCACCACCATGGAAGACATCTCCGACGCTTCCAACAAGATTGGCGACATCGTCACGTTGATGAACAGCATCGCTTTTCAAACCAATCTGCTGGCACTGAACGCCTCGGTAGAAGCAGCAAGGGCAGGCGAGCAAGGCCGCGGCTTTGCCGTTGTAGCAGATGAGGTACGTAAGCTGGCAGGCCGCAGCAGCGACGCGGCCAACGATATCCAGAAGCTGATCGAAGACTCGCAAGCCAAAGTGAATAACGGCACATCGCTGGTGCGTAACGCGGGCAGCACGATGCAGGATATCGTGGTGCACATCACCCGCGTGACCGATGTTCTAGAAGAGATCAACGCCGCGACGAGCGAACAGAGCGACGGTATCAAGCAGGTCAATATCGCGGTGGCAGAACTGGACCGGATGACCCAAGAAAACGCTGCGATGGTCGAGGAGTCCACCACCGCCGCCGAGCAGTTGAAAGAGCAGGCGGATCACCTGACCGGGACGATTAGTAGCTTCAAACTCTCTCACGCGGCATCGCCCGCGCTACAGGAACCACAGGACCGTTTACCGCGCACGTCGGAGAGTTTCTAACCGTCAGCGCCTCCATGGCCGCCTCCGCCCTCTCGCCTGCGGTGGTGGCCATGTCACGCGTTAGCCATGAATCTTTGTTCTACTGGTTCAAGGATGGCACTCGATACGCTCTTTCGCCTCTTGCTGAAACAGGACCGCTCTTCTATGCACTTTCGCTCCCTTCGCTCTCTCGTTTTGGCGTTGGCAGGCCCTTGCCTGCTTGCCGTCGTTGCCGCGCTGGTGGTGTATAACCTGATCGCGGCCGCCCGCACCCAATCCACCGTTGAAGAGCATACCCAAACGCTCATGCAGAGCGCACTGGACGCGCGGCTCGATGCCATTGCAGAGGCAGAGGGTGAACGGATTCAACGCGAGCTGGACAAGGCCATGACCCTGGCCAGCCAGCTCGCCACCACCAACGCCCTCATGGGCGTGGAAGATGCCGAAGGCCAGCGCGCGCTCTACCTGAGCCGCCGTCAGCTTTCCAACTTGGTACGGCAGACGGTTGCCGACAACCCGGCGCTGTTGGATGCGTTCATCGGCTGGGAGCCCAATGCCTTTGGGGACGACGCCCGCTTTGCTGGCGACGAGCGCCACGGCCACGATGGCAGCGGCCGCTTCATGCCCTGGTGGTACCGCACCGGGGATGGCTCGCTCGAGGTCTTACCACTAGGCGACACCATGGAGAGCGAAACCCGCCTGGCCAGCGGCGTGCGTGAGGGGGAGTACTACCTCTGCCCCCGCGAAACGCTCGCTCCCTGTGTGATCGACCCCGCCGCCTACGATTACGACGGCGAAACACAGCTGGTCACCTCGTTTAACGCACCGATTTTGGTGAATGGCGAATTTCGCGGCGTGGCCGGGGTCGACCTCTCGCTGAACTTCATCCAAACGCTGCTGCGCGACGCCAACGCCTCGCTGTATGACGGCGCAGGCCGGATGGCGCTGGTCGCCGGGCGCGGCGGCTTGGTGGCGGATACCAACGGCGAAGAGGCCCTGGGCCTGCCAGCCAGCAACGCGCTGAGCGACACGGCGCTTGACGGCATTGCCGAAGCCACGTCACAAGGCAGCCTCTACAGCAGCATGGCCAACGGCATGTTTCAGCGCTATCAGCCACTAACCATTGGCGATACGGAGCAGCCGTGGGTGCTGGTGCTACAGCTGCCCGAGTCCGTCGTGCTCGCCGAACTCAACGCGCTGCAAAACGTTTTGAGCGATCAGCGCCAGCAAAACACCCTGGGGATGACGCTGGTGGGGCTGCTGCTGGCAGCCATCGGCATCGCCGCTCTGTGGTGGATTGGTGGGCGTATTGCGCGTCCGCTCAAACGCTTGGCGAACAGAATGGAAGAGATCGCCTCTGGACACGGTGATCTCACTCAGCGCCTGCCCGTGCATGGCCGCGATGAGAGCGCCGCCGTGGCCGAGCAGTTCAACGCCTTTGCCGAAAAAATTCAGGCCATTTTGCTGGACGTACGGCGCAGCAGCGAGGCCGTAAACCACGCGGCCAACGAGATCACTCAAGGCGGCCATGACCTCTCACGGCGTACCGAGCAAGCCGCTGCAAGCCTGCAAGAAACCTCGGCAGCGATGGAAGAGATCAGCAGCACCGTCAGCCACACCACCCACGCCTCCCAAGAAGCTAGCGGGCTGTCGAACACCGCCTCGCAGCTGGCTTCCCATACCGACACGGCGTTTGTTCAGGTGGTCTCGACCATGGATGACATCCGCGCGACCTCGTCAGAGATTCAGAGCATCGTTAGCGTGATCGACGGCATTGCCTTCCAAACCAACCTGCTGGCGCTCAACGCCTCAGTAGAAGCAGCGCGGGCTGGCGAACACGGGCGCGGCTTTGCCGTGGTGGCCGATGAAGTGCGCAAGCTCGCCTCGCGCAGCAGCGACGCCGCCAAGGACATCCGCCAGCGCATCGATGCGTCTGCCGACAAGGTCGAAAGCGGCACGCAAATGGTACGCGACGCTGAAGCCGCCATGCACGAGCTGGCCGATAGCGTAACGCGCGTCACCCAAATGCTGGGCGATATCAGTACGGCAGCCGGTGAGCAGAACGACGGGATCAACCAAGTCAGCATCGCGGTGACCGACCTGGATCAGATGACCCAGCAAAACGCCGCCCTGGTGCAAGAGTCCACCACCGCGGCCGAGCAGCTTAAAGACCAAGCGGACAGGCTGGCCGCGCTAGTGGGTGGCTTTACGCTAGAGGCGTCGCAGCACCAGGCTCAGGCGCTGCCAAGCCCTGAAAAGGCCAAGATGTAACCGCTAGGGTATCGGTGGCAGCGGAATATCGTCACTGCGCTTGGCCCCGGCGGTCATTTCGCGGCAGAGCCTTAAAAACTCCCGCACCCCGGTGGTGAGGTATTTGTGGCGATGCCAGATGAACGTGAACTGGCGCTTTAGATCCAACTCCGGCGTGGGCAGCGGCACCAAGCTGCCGCGCCGGAAGGCATCGCGCAGCGCCAGCCGCGACACGCAGCCAATGCCAAGGCCCGACTCCACCGCGCGTTTAATGCCCTCGGTATGCTCCAGCTCCAACAGCGTATTGAACCGACTGCGACGGTGGCGGGCGGCATGCTCTAGCGTCATACGCGTACCGGAGCCCTCCTCGCGCATGATCCAATCCTCCCGCAGCAGTTGATCCAGCTCCAGATGCTCCCGCCCTGCCAGCGGGTGGCGCGGCGAGCAGAACACGCACAGCTCATCCTCGACCCAGGGCTGGCTGATAATCATATCGTCATCGCACTGCCCCTCAATCAGCCCTAAATCCAACGAGTGTTGGCGCACGCCCTCGATAATATGCCGCGTATTGCGCACCGCCAGCCGCACTCGGCTACCGGGATAGCGCTGCATGAAATCGCTGATCAGCAGCGTGGCGAGATAGTTACCGATGGTGAGCGTTGCCCCCACGTCCAATGCGCCCACGCCCTGCTGACCCCGCAGCAGCTCTTCGACCTCCTCGGCGCGGTCGAGCAGGGCCACCGCCTTGGGCAGTAGCTGGAAGCCGAGCGCGTTGAGTTTCAGCCGTTTCCCGATGCGATCAAGCAGTTGGCAATCGAACTGGCGCTCCAGCTCGGCCAGCGCCGTGCTGGTAGCCGATTGCGACATGGCTAGCGCGCGTGCCGCGTGAGAAACGCTCTCGTGCTGAGCAACAGCCACGAAAACTTCTAACTGTCGCAGGGTGTAGTGCATGGCCAAAACCTATCTGTAGAGTGGTCCGCGAAAGGGCTATATCGATTTTAAAGATAAGCGTTATCAAGATAATTTGCTTAACAGATATACCACCCTTATTTAGAATTGAGAGCAACTTATAGAGCTATTTTTTATTCTTTTTTGGAATATGGCGAGCAAGGCTTAGGCCGCGCTGCCCTTGGAGGAGTTAGCATGAGCAAGTTTGCCCTGGAAGAAGTGCTAAGCGTTCACCACTGGAACGATACCCTGTTCAGCTTCCGCACCACCCGCGAGCGCAGCCTGCGCTTCAAAAACGGCCAGTTTGTGATGATCGGCCTGGAAGTGGACGGCAAGCCGCTGATGCGCGCGTACTCCATCGCCAGCCCCAACTACGAAGACCACCTTGAGTTCTTCAGCATCAAAGTGCCCGATGGCCCGCTCACCTCGCGCCTACAGCACCTGAAAGTAGGCGACCAAATCATGGTCAGCCGCAAGCCGACCGGCACGCTGGTGTGCGACGACCTGCTACCGGGCCGCAACCTGTATATGCTCTCGACCGGTACCGGCTTGGCGCCGTTTATGAGCCTGATCCAAGACCCGGAAGTTTACGAGCGTTTCGAGAAAGTAGTGCTGATCCACGGCGTGCGTGAAGTCTCTGAGCTGGCCTACGCCGACTTCATCACCAAAGAGCTGCCCGCCCACGAGTACCTGGGCGAAGAAGTCGCCGAAAAACTGGTGTACTACCCCACCGTGACCCGTGAAGAGTTCCACACCATGGGCCGCCTGACCGACCACATCCGCAGCGGCAAGCTGTTTGAAGACACCGGCCTACCGCCGATTGACCCGCGCCAAGACCGCGCCATGATCTGCGGCAGCCCGGCAATGCTGGACGACACCAGCGCGCTGCTCGACGAACTGGGCCTGAATATCTCCCCGCGTATGGGCGAGCCGGGCGACTACGTCATCGAGCGTGCGTTCGTTGAGAAGTAAGTGCTGTTTGAATGGTGAATGGTGAATGGTGAATGGTGAATGGTGAATGGTTGGTATGTGGTATGGCCCCATTTTTGTAGACACTTGGGGTTAACTGTTCGCCGCATAGACGCTGGGAGTAAGACCTCCTAGCGTCATGTGCCTTCTCATCTTAGGG
>NZ_JAMZBE010000067.1:0-19492 GCF_024158645.1 Halomonas sp. 707B3 | reverse complement strand
CGATGGAGGCCAGAGAGGTGAATTCGCCAATCAGCTGATAAAAGCCGTACGCCATCGCTAGCACGGCCACAATAGTGAGGCGGCGAGCGCGCAGCACCAAGCGGCCATAGTCACGGGCTTTGGTGTCAAACCAGCGCAGCCTGAAAAGCGCCGGGATCACTATTTCGTTCGAGATCATGATGGAGACGGCCACCGCCGCCACAATCACCATACCGGTGGCAGCAGAAAAGCCGCCGATAAAGGTAAGCAGCGTTAGCCACTGCTGGCCGGAGGCCATGGAAAGGGCGAGCACATAGGTGTCGGGCTCCACACCGCTTTCTGAAAACAGCAGCAGGCCAGCGGCGGCCAGTGGTACTACGAAAAAGGCAATCGCCAGCAAGTAAAGCGGAAACAGCCAGCGAGCCTTAGTGGCATCATCGGGATGGATGTTTTCCACCACCGCCACGTGAAACTGGCGGGGGAGACACAGGATCGCCAGCATGGCGAGCAGAGTCTGCGCCCAGAAGCTCTGGCCAAAATCCTGATTGGCGAGCTGGCGCTGAAGTTCAAGTTGACTCTCTGCGTGCCCCATCAGCTCACCCAGGCCATCGAACATGCCCCAGGTAACAAAAGCACCGAGCACGACAAAGGCCAGCAGCTTGACCAATGACTCAAACGCGACGGCGTGGATTAAACCTTCATGATGTTCAGTGGCATCGGTATGCCGGGTGCCGAATAGAATGGCAAAAATGGCCATCACCACTGCCACATAAAAGGCCGTATCGCCAAACAGTGGCGTATGGGTAACATCAGAAGCGTCGGTGAGCACGCTGAACGTGGTGGAGACTGCTTTTAGCTGTAGCGCGATGTAGGGCAGGGTGCCGACAAGGGCGACCAGACTAGCAAAGGCGGCCAGCGATTGGGTTTTGCCGTAGCGGGAGGCGATAAAGTCGGCAATGGAGGTGACGTTTTGGTGCTTGGCAACGCGGATCATCTTCGCCAGGACGGGCCAGAAGAGCAAAAACGTCAGAATAGGCCCCACGAAGATGCTGGCAAACGACCAGCCCGCGGTGGCTGCTTGGCCAACCGCGCCGTAGAAGGTCCATGACGTACAGTAGATCGCCAGCGCTAGGCTATAAATGATTGGGCGGCGCCGGCTAGCGCCGTGAGTGCGTGCACGCCGGTCGCCAAACCAGGCAATACCAAACAGCACTGCGATATAGAGCAGTGACACCGCGACCAGCAGCCCGCCATGAAACATAGTGTCTCCTCACCAATCGTACTTTTAACAGGACTTTTAACAGTACCTTTAAATAGCGCTTCTGAGCGGTACGTCTAAACAGCACGTCTAAACCGACCTTCGCCCAGCAAAGTGCTCCATTCTAGGCGAAGGGGAGGCGCTACGTCTGCCGTTCGTTGGCCAGTTGGCAAACGGTGGTCAGCAGCGGTGAGGTGTCGCGGAGTGTACGTAGCTCATTGAGATCCGCGTCCCCGGTCTCTGGGTTTAGCGGAATCAGCTCTCGGCTTGAGCAGTTGAGGATGTAGGGCTGCGTGGTGATCAGGTCCGTATGGCGGCGCTCGAACTGGTAAAGAATAAATTCGGCTACCAGATCGCCATCGACGGTTTGGGCACGTACATTCTCGCTATCCACCACACTAAAAGTGGTGGTGATCGGGAAAATAAGCGTCCAGGGTCGCCACATGTTGCTGGACGTGTCGCTGGAAATCACTTGGGCCGTTTCCGGCAGCTGCAGCTGCTTATGCTCGAACCAGTCATACTCGAACTGAACCTGATAACCCAGCATGCCCAGCCCACCAAATACCGGCACGATCCATTTGGGTAGCCGCTTACGGCTGAGTGTTCGAAGCAACAGGCCGATACCTGCCGCAGCAAGGCCTGCAAACACGGCGGCCACTAAGTGCCAAATCATACGTTTTCCTTCTGAAAAGCCATCGGGCTCCCCTAAGGAAGCCCGATGGAAGATGGTTCCGTTCGCTATTGGCCGACGGCGCAATAGGGTGGAACGATTATGACTTAGTGATCAACCGCTGCACCAGCACCTTTCGGATAGCGTACGCTTTCCACCAGGTCCTGAATTTCTTGCGGCGGCGCATCGGTGGCGTTAGAGACAACGAAGGCCACAGCGAAGTTGATCAGCGCGCCTACAGCACCAAACGAGAGCGGTGAAATGCCCAGTATCCAGTTATCTGGCGTATTGGCCAGCATGTTGGTGCCCGGAACAAAGAACCAGCCCAGGTAGGTGAAGATGTAGAGCAGGGTGCAGATCAGACCTGCCAGCATACCGGCAATTGCGCCTTTGTTGTTCATGCGCTTAGAGAAGATACCCATCATCAGCACAGGGAACAGCGAGGCACCGGCAATACCGAAGGCAAGTGCTACCGTTTGAGCGGCAAACCCAGGCGGGTTAAGGCCCAAGTAAGTTGCTAGCAGGATCGCACCGGCCATGGAGATACGTGCTGCCAGCATTTCGCCTTTTTCAGAAATTTTCGGGTTGATCATGGTTTTGATCAAGTCATGACTGATCGCTGAAGAGATCGCCAAGAGCAGACCTGCTGCAGTAGAGAGTGCCGCTGCGATACCGCCCGCTGCAATCAAGCCCACTACCCAGCTTGGCAGGTTGGCAATTTCTGGGTTCGCAAGTACCAGGATGTCGTTGTTAACTTCTAGCTCGTTGCCTTCCCAGCCGCGATCTGCAAAGTCAGCCGTGCCGTTGTAGAACTGGATGCGGCCATCTTCGTTCAGGTCGTTGTGGGTGATCAGGCCTGTCTCTTCCCAGGTGCTGAACCACTCAGGACGATCTTCATAGAGGATCGGGTTACGCGCAGCTTCTTCGTAGTTCTCCGTTTGGCCAGCCATTTCCGGATAAACAGTGGTCATCAGGTTCAAGCGTGCCATGGAGCCAACCGCCGGGGCAGTCAGGTAGAGCAGTGCGATGAACACCAGTGCCCAGCCCGCTGACCAGCGCGCATCAGCCACTTTCGGTACAGTGAAGAAGCGGATGATAACGTGGGGCAGGCCAGCAGTACCGACCATCAGCGACAGGGTGAACAGCACCATGTTCAGTTTGTTATCCACGTCTGCGGTGTAGTCTCGGAAGCCAAGTGCAGATACCACGTCATCCAGTTTTTGCAGCAGCGGCACGCCAGATTCAGTGTGCGTGCTGAACATGCCGAACATCGGGATCGGGTTGCCGGTAAGCTGCATGGCGATAAACACCGCCGGGATAGTGTAGGCGATGATCAGTACCACGTACTGAGCAACCTGCGTATACGTGATGCCTTTCATACCGCCGAAAACAGCATAAAGGAAGACGATAAACGCGGCGATCCAGATACCCCAGGTGTTGCTCACTTCTAGGAAGCGGGAGAACGCAACGCCTGCACCGGTCATCTGGCCGATAACGTAGGTCACCGAGGCTACGATCAAACACACAATCGCCACTAAACGCGCGGTGTTACTGTAGAAGCGGTCGCCGATGAAATCTGGAACGGTGAACTTGCCGAACTTACGCAGGTAAGGGGCAAGTAGCATCGCCAGGATAACGTAGCCCCCGGTCCAGCCCATCAGGAAGGTGGAGTTAGCGTAGCCGCCAGAAGCGAGCAAGCCCGCCATAGAGATAAATGATGCCGCCGACATCCAGTCGGCCGCTGTGGCCATGCCGTTGGTGATCGGGTGTACGCCGCCACCGGCGACATAGAAGTCTTTGGTGGAGCCCGCTCGCGCCCATATCGCAATCCCGATATAGAGCGCAAACGAGGCGCCAACAAACAGTAAGTTAATTGCAAACTGGCTCATGCTGGCTTACTCCCCCAGGCCGTATTTTTTGTCGAGCGCGTTCATTCTCCAGGCGTAGAAGAAGATCAGCACGATGAAGGTAAGAATCGAGCCTTGCTGAGCAAACCAGAAGCCCAGGTCCGTTCCGCCAACGGGAATGCCCGCTAGTAGCGGACGGAACAGGATGGCGCATCCATAGGAGACAAATGCCCAAACCACGAGGCATCCGAAGATTAGCCGGACGTTGGCCTTCCAGTATTCAGCAGCATTGGATTTATCGTCTGCCATTGTGTTGCTCTCCAGTTGTGATTTTTAGGGTTGGAAAGTGAACTCAAGATAGCGTTTGGTTCATCAGGGCAACCCCGCATAGAAAACCGCGCTGGGTGTTGGGCGGTAAGACAGTGTTGCCAGGCACGTCACCTTCTTATTGTTAAGCCGTCTTGTGTCGTTATTGGGTGATCGGCAAGTTATCGTCAGCGGCTTGAAGTGCGTTAGATAGGTGTCGTGCGATTACCCTGTATGACTCGTTGATAATACTGGGCAATAATTGCAAAAAATAAATCCCAGACTTTGGTATCAGGTGCTCTTTGCAAGGCAGTGAAATTGGCTATCTTGAATATAAAGCATTATTTTCATTGATTTTTCATCGATATTTAAACGCCACCTGAGAAGTGATAGGACAATGGTCTATGGCTCGGTTAAAAGTAATGTTTGCTACCTTAATAAGAGGCGTTTAGTTGGTTTAATTGTGTTTAAAAAGTCGCTACTTTAGTCGCTAAACGAACGTCGTTAAGACGTTAGCGCTATAGCAAAAAGTATAATGAATGTATTGGTTGAAAAGTAATCAAACCGTTCGTTGTCCTTCCTAATCATTGCGCTTGAGCGAGGTCACCCATGGTGGAAGTGGATCTGTCCCAGCTACCGTTTACGCTGATGGATGAGGCGGGGCGCGATCATGTTCGTCGCGGGATGGATCTTGCCTACTTTGACCGCGATGAAATTATTCTGGAGATGGGCCAGGCGGGCGAATCCGTTTTCTTGATTCATAAAGGCGAGGTCGCCGAACTTGATCCCACTCTGCCTGCTGCTAGTGCGCGCATTGGCCACTACACCGCAGGCGATTTGTTTGGCGCCATCAGTATCCTCAACGGCAAAAGCCGCTACCGCTTCCAAGCTGAACAAGAGTGCCTGTGCTATGTGATGCCTAAAGCGCTGTTTACTCAACTGTGCCGTCACTATCCACCGTTTGAGCAGTTCTTTAAGCAGTCGCTCTCACACAAAGCGCGCCTGCTCACCGAAAAACGCGCCGAAGGCGGCGTCACCATGGCGGGCTTTATGCTGGCCAAAGTGAATGAGTGTATGCGCGAGCCGCTGCTCATTGATGCCTCAAAGAGTATTCATGACGCTGTTCGACAGCTAAATGATAGTCATGCCGACAGTCTACTGGTCGCTACTGCAGGCGCCCTGGGCATGGTGACCAAAACCGATCTGCTCAATGGGTTGGTATTGGGTAACTGCACCCAGGCAACACCGGTTGAAGCGCTGGCCAACGTCTCCTTGGTCACGGTAGCTCCCGAGCAGTACCTGTTTGAAGCGCTGATTTTAATGACCCGCCATAAAGTGGCGCGGGTGGTGGTAATGGAAGGGGAGAGTGTTAAAGGCGTCGTTGAGCTAATGGACGTGTTGAGCTTCTTCTCTAGCCGTAGCTACGTGGTCAGCCTGCAGGTGGAGCAGGCCAATAGTCTGGAAGCGCTGGCGGCGGCCAGCCAGCGTACGCCGGAATTAGTGAATGCGCTGATGGCGCAGGGCGTAAAGCTGCGTTTTGCCATGGATCTGTTGGCGGCGCTGAACGGGCGCATTATGAGCAAAGCTTGGAGCTTCACAGTGCCTGAGCAGTACCACACCCAAAGCTGCTTAATGGTGATGGGCAGCGAAGGACGCGGCGAGCAGATCCTCAAAACCGATCAAGATAATGGGTTGATCTTAGCTGATGATTGCCAGTGGCCCACAGTGGCTGAGGAGATGAACACTCTAACGGAAACGCTGATCCAGCTAGGCTATCCACCTTGCCCCGGCCATATCATGGTGTCTAACCCAGAGTGGGTGGGTACGGTTTCCCAGTGGAAAAACAATATCACTAAGTGGGTCAATGCCCGAGATGGCGATAGCCTGATGAAACTAGCGATTCTATTGGACTCCCACGGCGTGGCGGGTAATCCGGCGCTACTGGACCAGGTGCGTGAAGCGCTGTTTGAGCGCTGCTCCCACGATGAACTGCTGCTCTCTTACTTTGCCCGGGCGGCACTGCGCTTCTCGACGCCGCTGACGCTATTTGGCTCGCTGAAAAAGCCCCAGCACGGTATTGATATCAAAAAAGGCGGTATTTTTCCGATAGTCCACGGTGTGCGTACGATGGCCCTTGAGCGGCGCATTAATGCGACCTCTACCTTGGACCGCTTAGATGCCTTGGCCGCCGATGGGCGGCTTGACCGCCGCTTTGCTGATGATCTAGGCGAGGCGCTGGCGCTGTTTACCGAGCTACGCCTTCGTCAGCAGCTTCAGGAGTTGGATAACGCCAACCCTAAACGCACCAATCGAGTGGTCGTTCAGGAGCTCTCTTCGCTAGAACGGGACTTGTTGCGTGAAGCCCTACACATCGTGAAAGACTTTAAGCAGCGTCTTTCCCATCGTTACCATTTGGAGTATTCGTGAGCGGAATGCGCTTGTTAGATCGACATATGACCCTGTTCAGCGGTTCACTGCGCACTCTGCTTCAGCGTGAGAGCGACCGCCGTCGCTGGGCGGACTCGCCCTATGCCTGGCTGTTTCAGCCTTATATGGGGGAAGAGGCCGTGGCCATGGCGTGTCAGGTAAGCGCCGTTCAGCCCGCTGTAATGAGTGTGGCGGCGGTGGTGCTAAGCCCGCGCCAAGTGCACACCAGCCGTACGTGGGTGGCCACCTTAGCCGCATCACCGGCGCTGGCGCCTGCTACTCTGCGACGCCATCATCAGTTGCATACCACGCACTCGCCCCGTTCTCCCGATGCTGAGTGTCTGAGTGAGCTGGCGGAGTTTATTGGCAATCGGCCGTTAGTCGGGTGGCAATTAGAGAACACCATTGAGCCGCTTAATGGGCTGTTTCGAAACGTGCTGGGATTCGGGCTACCTAACGCGCAGGTGGATATTGCCAAGCTGCACGGGCGTCAGCTACGGCGGCTGCATCCTCATATCGAAGCCAGCAGCCGCCTTGGTGATGCGCTTACCCGATGGAAACTGCCCCCGTTAACCTGGCCCAGCGTGGTCAGCGAAGCCACCGCCAGCGCGTTGCTGTATCTGCGTCTTCAGCGCGAGATAGCGTTAACCGCCTAGGGTTTGTATTGGGTAGAGCTTCGTAGTGTTGTTAGAATATGCGCTGCTCCTTCACCCATCGGCAGTGCGACGTTCATGTTACAACCTGACTACTTTGACCCCACTTCGTCAGACAGTGCGTCTGACGAGCCCCTTGTCCAGCAGCATGAGCTGCAGGATGCCAAGCAGAAGCGTGAATTCAACAAGTTGCAAAAACGCCTGCGGCGCGAAGTAGGGAACGCCATCATCGATTACAACATGATCGAAGAAGGTGACCGAGTCATGGTGTGTCTCTCTGGTGGTAAAGATAGCTATACGATGCTGGAGATTCTGCGCAACCTACAGCGCAACGCACCGGTTAATTTTTCCCTGGTAGCGGTCAATATGGATCAGAAGCAGCCAGGTTTCCCAGAACACGTGCTGCCCCAGTACCTGGATAAGCAAGGCGTGGAGTATCACATTCTGGAGCGTGATACCTACTCGGTGGTGAAGGAGAAAACCCCGGAAGGTAAAACCACCTGCGCGCTCTGCTCAAGGCTGCGGCGTGGTTCGTTGTATGGCTTTGCCGAGGAGATTGGGGCCAACAAAATTGCTTTGGGCCACCACCGGGAAGATATCCTGGAGACGCTGTTTCTCAATATGTTCTTTGGCGGCACCTTAAAAGCCATGCCACCGAAGCTGCTCTCGGATGATGGTAAAAACATCGTGATTCGCCCGCTGGCCTACTGCAAAGAGGCGGATATTGCGGAGTTTTCGAGGCTGATGGAGTTTCCGATCATTCCCTGCAACCTGTGCGGCTCTCAGCCCAATATGCAGCGCCAGGTTGTCAAAGAGATGCTGGCGGAGTGGGATAAAAAACACCCCGGCCGGTTGGAGAGTATGTTCAAAGCCGTAACCAACGTTGCCCCTTCGCAGCTTGCCGACCGTGAGCTGTTTGATTTTGCCGGTCTGGAAGCGAAGCAGGCCGCATTGATGGAAGGGCGCATTCAGGCGTTTAACGTGAGTTAACCGCCTGGGCTTCCTCTTCAGCCAGGGTGATGAGGCGCTGCATATCCAAAATATTGACCTCGCGCCCGGAGACGGCCACCACGTTTTGCTGCTGAAAGCGGCTAAGAATACGGCTAACCGTCTCCACCGCGAGGCCTAGATAGTTGCCCATATCTGCCCGTGACATGGAAAGCCGGAAGCTATAGGGGGAGTAGCCCCGGCGCCGAAAACGGTCAGAAAGCGTAATCAAAAAGCTGGCCAGCCGCTGATCGGCAGTTTTGCGTGACAGTAAGCGCATCATCCGCCGGTCGTCTCGTAGCTCCTTGCTCATGCTGCGGTAAAGCTGGCCGCGCAGTTCGGGCAGCTCCTCGGAGAGCGAGTCCAAACGGTCAAACGGAATTTCGCATACCGTGGTGGTTTCCAGGGCAATCACGGTGCCGGGGTAGTGCTCTTCGTCAATCCCATCCAGACCCACCAGCTCGCTGGGTAGAAAGAAATTGGTGAGCTGGTCGTTGCCATTCCCTTCGCTAGTCACCTGCTTCAAGCTGCCAGAGCGCACCGCGTAAACGCTGGTGAAAGGATCTCCTTGGCGAAACAGCGGCTCGCCTTTTTTCAACGGCGAGCGGCGGCGGATAATCGCATCGAACTGGCTCATATCCTCAAGCTCTAGGGCAAGCGGTAGGCACAGCGAGCTTAAGCTACAGGTTTGGCAGCGCGCCTCTTGCAGCAGTGAACGTCGTTGGCTGGCAGGATATGACATGTGGTGCTCCCTTTTTATTAGCCATCATAGGCGCAGGGGGTAGGTGTCTCAATACGCTTATAAAATCTTCGAGTAACGTTGGTTGCCCTGGTGTTGCAGGTGATTATCGAAGGCCATGGCTAAGTGCCGAATCAACAGCCGTCCGGTGGGCGTAGCTTGTAAATAGAGGCCTTGGCGCACTAGCAGGCCATCCTGCTCGGCGGTTTTCAACCGTTCAAGAGCGGTTGAAAAGTAGTCAGCGGCATTTATCTGCCAACGCTTGCCTATTGCTTCAAGGTCAATGGCCATATCGCACATTAAGCGCTCAATCACCTCTCTGCGCATTAGGTCATCCTTATTTAAGCGTAACCCTTTTACGGTCGCTAGCCTACCTTCATCTAAGGCAGCTTCATAGTGGGACAGCTGAGTGGGGTTTTGTGCGTAAACGTCGTCTACCCGAGAAATAGCCGACACCCCCAAACCAATCAAGTCGCACTGGGAATGGCTTGAGTAGCCCTGGAAGTTGCGCTGCAGCGTACCGTGGCGCTGTGCCTGAGCCAAGCTGTCCTCTGGGCGAGCAAAGTGATCCATACCAATATGTACATAGCCTGCTTGGGTCAGCATCTCAATAGTGGTACGCAAAATAGCCAGTTTTTCATCCGCGCTGGGCAGGTCGGCTTCATTAATACGCCGTTGGGGCGCAAAGCGGGTTGGCATATGGGCATAGTTAAAGACCGACAGCCGTGCCGGGCTCAGTTCAATCACTTGGCTTAGGGTATCAGCGAAGCTTTGCTCGGTTTGAAAAGGCAGGCCATAAATTAAATCGAGGTTGAGCGAGCGAAAACCAAGCCGGTGCGCTTCATCCATCAAGGTTTCAGTGAGCACCCGTGGCTGCACGCGATTAATCGCTGCCTGCACCTGTGGGTTGAGATCCTGAACGCCCAGGCTTAAGCGATTAAAGCCCAGCGACTGCAGGTGGCGCAGGGTAAAGACATCCGCTTCGCGTGGGTCAATTTCAATAGCGTAGTCGCGGTCCGGTGCGCTCGATAAGCCAAACCGTGCATCCAGGCGGTCTATTAAATCGCTCATCTGCGCCAGGGTTAAGAACGTCGGCGTGCCGCCGCCCCAATGCAGCTGCTGCACTGGCCGCTTTGTATCAAGATGCCGGGAGGTCAGCACCATTTCTCGATCCAGCCGAGACAAGTAGGGCTCGGCGAGGGCTGTATTTTTCGTGGCGATTTTATTGCACGCGCAGTAAAAACAGATTTTGCGACAAAAGGGCACGTGAACATAAAGCGAGAGCGGCTTTTGGCTGGCATTGCTGCGCTCAAGCGCCTGGGTCATATCGTCAGCGGTGAACTGGTCGTGAAACGAGAGTGCTGTAGGGTATGAGGTGTAGCGAGGGCCGCTGGTGTCGTAGCGGCGTATCAGGGCGTCATCCCAGGCGGTGGCCTCAACCGCTGCAGAAATAGGGTGAGCGAGAGCAGCAGTGGCATGAACGGGCATAAGGAGCGCTCCTAAGTAGCAGGGCAAAGCAAGAACCGACCAACATAAGCGACGAGCTTCGCAGCTCAAACGCGTGTTGGAATGCTACGTCAGCGTAGAAGGGAAAGCGTTGAGCTATATCAAGCGATAGGATGTTTGTATTGAGTATTGTCTAGAGGAGTTTGATGGGTAAGCACTTAATGCCCGGCATGGGGCATCAGCACCCAAAGCTGCCACAGGGCAAAACCGATAATCGTCAGCGCGGCAAGGCTACGGGTCGCCGGGTGACGAATTAACTGGCTGAGCTGGCGGGCGGCCAGACCCGTGGCTAACAGGGCAGGCAGCGTTCCCAGGCCGAAGGCCCCCATCAGCAGCGACCCCTGAAGAGGATCGGCGATGGCCAAGCTCCAGGCGAGCATTGAGTACACTAGCCCGCAAGGCAGCCAGCCCCACAGGGCACCGAGCGCAAAGGCTTGTGGCAGGTGAACCACGGGCATCAAGCGCCGCCCAACGGGTTCGATGACGCGCCATAGTCGACGCCCCACGGCCTCGACTTTTAACAGCCCTTTCCACCAGTTGGCGATGTACAGTGCCATCAAGATTAGCATCACCGCCGCGACGACCTGCAGCGCGATACGCGCCTGAGGTGACAGCGATACCAAGGTGCCGAGCGCGGCCACCAAGGCTCCTGCCGTCATATAGCTCAGGATACGGCCCGTGTTATAGCTGAGCAGTAATCCCCCCATGCGAGCTGGGTGGCGCATGCTGGGCGGCACGGCGAAGGTCAGGGCGCTCATGATGCCGCCGCACATGCCAATGCAGTGAGCACCGCCCATCAGGCCAAACACAAACGCCGCCATCAACGGCGGCAGGTCAAGTCCGGTAGGGTTCATGGCGGTGGCTCGCGATCGCGGGGTGGCTTAGCGGCTTTTTTGCGTTCGGCGCGCTGCTCGGGGGTGAAGTCGTTCTCATCATCATCGAACAGGATGCGGTGAGCGGGGCCTTCTAAGTCGTCGAACTGGTCATTCTTCACGGCCCAGAAGAACGCCCACACTGCCAGCCCCAACAGAATCAGCGACAGCGGAATCAGTAGATAGAGAATCGTCATACGGTCACCGGTGTGGCTGGGGCTACCTGGGGGGCAGGTGAGGTGCGCCAGCGCGTGAGGCGTAGCGCATTACCCACGACGACCAATGAGCTTAACGACATACCAATGGCGGCCAGCCAGGGCGGTACCAGCCCCATCGCGGCCAGGGGAAGCGCAGAGAAGTTATAGCAAACCGACCAAATCATATTTTGGCGCATGATGCGCCGAGCGGCGCTGGCAATCTCGATGGCCTCGAAAATACGCATTAAGCGTGGGCTGAGCAAGACCGCATCGGCCCGAGTGCGTGCCAAGTCGGTGGCGCCATTCATGGCAATGGCCACATCGGCACCGGCGAGCACCGGTACATCGTTAATGCCGTCGCCAATCATGACCACACGTTCGCCCTGCGCCTGCAGCTCACGCAGCCGCTCCAGCTTACCCTCTGGTGATTTGCCCGCGTGCCAGGTGGTGATGTTGAGCTGCTCGGCTAAGCTCTCTACGGCTTCCTGCGTATCGCCTGACAGTAACTCAACGTTAAGCCCTCTGGCCTGCAGGGCGGCTACGGTTTGCGCAGCATCTTCACGGATACCGTCGTGGAGCTTAAACCAGGCCCGCGGGGCGCTATCTTCACTCAGCAGCAGCCACTGCCCGGCGCTGGGCGGCGTGAGTGGCTCGGTCGTTGCAAAATTGGGCTTGCCCAAGCGCCACGTTGCGCCGTTAAGCACGCCTTCTAGCCCGCTGCCGGTGACGCTTTTCACCTGACGCGCCTGCAGTGTGGCATCGCGGAACGGGCGAAACGCGCGGGCAATGGGATGCTCGGAGTGGGCTTCCAGCGCGGCGGCAATGGCCCGTAGCTGTTCGCTACTTTGCTCGTTTAACGGGCAGGTTTGGGTGAGCTGCATCTCGCCACGGGTGAGCGTACCGGTTTTGTCAAAAATCACCCGCGTGACGTTAGAAAGCGATTCGATGGCATCGGCGCGGGTGATCAGCACGCCACGCTGGCGCAGTTGCCCATGCCCTGCTGTCAGTGCCGTTGGGGTGGCGAGTGCCAGAGCGCAGGGGCAGGTCACTACTAGAACGGAGAGCAGCACCCAAAGCATGCGGGAAGGGTCGATAAACCACCACGCCACGGTCACGCAAGCGGTGACCACCAGCAGGCGCAGTACAAACAGGTGCGCCATGCGCGCCGCCATTTGCGCCAAACGTGGGCGGCTGGCAAAGGCGCGGTCGGTTAAATCCACAATGCCCGCCACGCGTGCATTGTTGCCTGCATGAGTAACCCGCACCGTGAGTGAGTTTTCCATGTTTTGGCTGCCACCTACCACCTGTTCGCCCACTCGGCGGGTGACGGGCAGGTACTCGCCGGTCAGCATCGACTCGTCCAGGCTAGACTCGCCATCTTCGATAATACCGTCGGCGGGGACGCCATGGCCGGGCTTGATAAGTACGCGGTCGCCTGGGGCAAGCTCGCTAGCGGGCAGAATGCGTTCGCTGCCGTCGGCTTCCAGCCGGGTAGCAGAGACCGGTAGCACGCCACTAAGCGCATTGCCGCTATGGCCGCTGCGTCGCCTAGCGCGCCCTTCCACGTAGCGGCCAAACAGTAGGAAGAAAGTGAACATGGCGACGGAGTCAAAATAGACCTCACCCACGTTAAACAGCACCGCGTAGCTACTGGCGAGATAAGCCCCACCAATCGCCAGTGAGACGGGAACATCCATGCCTAGCACGCCCGTTTTTAGGTCGCGCAGGGCGTTACGGAAGAATGGCTGCGCTGAAAAGAACACCACCGGCGTTGCCAGAGCGAACGAGAGCCAGTGAAACAGCGCAAAGAAGTCTTCACTGAGTTCCCCAGGCCCCGACACATAAATGGGGATGGAGAACATCATCACCTGCATCATCCCGACCGCCGCCACTATTAAGCGGCGCACATTCATGCGCTCTTCATGCTGCAGCCGCGTCTGGGCTTGGTCGGGTTCATAGGGCTGAGCATCGTAACCAATCGCGGCAAGTTCAGCGAATAGCTGCGATAGCTTTACTACGTTTGGGTCCCAGGAAACCCGCAGGCGGTGATGGGTCAGATTCACCGCGCTGGAGACAACGCCTTCAAGCGCGTTCAATCGGTGCTCGATAAGCCAGGCGCAGGCGGCACAGGTAATCCCTTCTACGGCAAGCGTTGCCCTAACGTGGCCCTCATCGCCATCCGGATGAACAAACTGCGCCTGTAGCCCAGGATCGTCGAAGACTGACCAAGTATCCGCTTTTGCAGCCTGACGCTCATCGGGGCGCTCGGGCAGTTCGGTACGGTAGCGGTAGTAGCTCTCTAATCCGCCGTCGACAATGGCGTGGGCCACGGCTTCGCAGCCGGGGCAGCATAAAGAGTGGGACGTGTCATCAATGGCGATACGCCACGGTGCCCCGTCGGGCACCGGGCTTCCGCAGTGGTAGCAGCTTAGCGCTTTAGTGCTCATTCGCTCTCTGACCGCCCTCCGGGCAGAAGGGCAACGCTCGCTTCATTGGGGAAGCGGGCTTCGCCGATCAGGCGCCACTCGGCGTCATCGCCTTGCACGGGCTGAATCTGTAGGTACCAGCGGTAGCGCAAATTATCCGGCCCCTGAGTGATATAGCGGCCTTCGCGCACGTGTTCTAGTACGAAGGATTGATCACGGTCATCTTCGGTGGGGAAGATGAGGTCCAAATAGAGTTTATCCGGACGAGCATCGCCAGCAAGATCGATCACAATATCGCTAGTCAGTGGGTCGATGCGCAGGTCGGCGCTCAAATTGAGTTCGCGCGCGCGCTCCTGCTTCGCCAGCACCATGTTAATAGCTTTACCGTGCTCGTAGTAATCCTCCTGGACCACCATGCCGTCGTAGCTCTTGATCGACATGATGGCGAAGCCAGTACTAAATAGGATGGACGAAAACAGCAGCCCTAGTAAAAACCACGGCCAAAACTGTTTGTACCAGGGCGGAATCGAGGTGTCTGACATGACGCATTTATCTCCTAATGTCGCTCAAGAACCGCGCTTCGCGGGTCTGGCGAATTTGCTCATCTTGCTGCGCCTGCAGCGTAAACGTAATAGCGTGGCTGGGCTCGCTTAACGACGCTGGGTCGGCCAGTACGGTAATCACCTGAATGCGTGATTCACCCGCAGGTACACGCAGCGAGGTGTTATCCAACTGCAGATTAGGTAAGCCTGACGCGCTAATATCATAGGTGTGATCTTGGGAGTCCAGGTTGCGCACAGTCAGGCTGTAGACGTTGCTGATCTGCCCTTCACGGGTCATTTGGTAGAGCTGAGTACGCTCGCGCTCAGCGTCAAAGCTCATCGGGGTACGGTCATTAACTGCCCAGGCAAAAGTCGCCATCATCACCACCAAAGCAACGAAATAGCCAATCAAGCGCGGGCGAAGAATATGACTTTTCTTGCCTTCCAGCGCGTTTTCAGTGGTGTAGCGAATAAGTCCTCTGGGGTAGCCCATTTTATCCATCACGCTGTCGCAGGCATCGATGCAAGCGGCGCATGTGATGCACTCGTATTGCAGGCCGTCGCGTATATCAATGCCGGTGGGGCAGACCTGCACACAGAGTTCGCAGTCGATACAGTCTCCCAAACCCGCTTCTCGCGCTTGCGTATGGCTAAGTGATTTCTTACGTCTACCACGTGGCTCGCCTCGCGCTTCGTCGTAAGAGACGATTAGCGTATCGCGATCAAACATGACCGACTGGAAGCGGGCGTAGGGGCACATATAAATACATACCTGCTCACGCAGCCAGCCTGCGTTGAGGTAGGTAAAGACTAAAAAGAACCCAACCCAAAAATAGGACCAGCCGTGGGCTTCTAGAGTGGGAAGCTCCATGACAAGTTCACGAATCGGCGTAAAGTAGCCTACAAACGTCACACCGGTTGCCAGAGCGATCAGCAGCCAAGCGGTATGCTTCGCGCCCTTACGCCAGGCTTTATTGGCATTCATCGGTTGGTTGTCTAGCTTTATGCGCTGGTTGCGCGAGCCTTCGATCCGGTGTTCAAGCCAGATAAAGAGAAATGTCCAAACACTTTGCGGACAGGTGTAGCCGCACCATACCCGCCCCGCAAAAACGGTAATAAAAAATAGCCCAAAGGCGCAAATAATCAGCAGCCACGACAGAAGAACAAACTCTTGAGGGTAAAACGTGGCGGCAAAGATATGAAATTCTCGGCCCGGTAAGTCAAACCACACCGCAGGGCGGTCGCCCCAGTTTAACCAGGGCAGCAGAAAGAACCCCATCATCAGCGCCCAGTTAGCGCTGCGCCGTACCTTTTGAAACAGCCCTTTGATTTCTCGTACATAGATGTGTCGCCGTTTGGCATACATCTCTTGAGTAGTTGTTTCACCAGGCGTGTGATGCCCAACGGTTGGCGGCGTAATATCGTGGCTAGGTATTTTTTCCATGGCGGTGATCGCAGCTCAATAGGCAGGAGTGGGCGGCAGCATGGCTAGCGTAACGTTAACCCTGCGACCTAGATCTCGTCGCTATATGCCGAGTCGCTAAACACAAATTGCTAAACAATAGTGTAACGGATAGGCGGATGGCTGAGCGGCCACTAGATGTAGAAAGGGTGCGGTATGTAACCGCACCCCTTCATACACCTTGGTGTTACACGCCTACCAACGGGATTAGTCGTTGAAACGTAGGCTGTAAACGTAGGCCGCTACGAGGTGAACACGCTCTTCACCAATGTAGGCTGCCTGGGCAGGCATGTGGCCATTACGACCGTTACGCAGCGTTTGGCGGATGGAGTCGTCAACGCCCTGGCCGGGTGCTAGGTAGAGCCACACGTCGTCGGTCAGGTTAGGCGCACCAAGTGCGATATTGCCTGTTCCGCTGGGGGTGTGACACGCCGCACACGCTGCCAGGAAGGTGCTTTCACCGCTGGCGGCACGCTCTGCATCATGCTCTTCACCGGACAGCGACAGGACATACTGGGTCAGATCCTCGATGTTGTTATCACCGAGCTGCTGCCAAGACGGCATCAAACCGTTACGACCGTTGTTCAGAGTGGTCAGAATGTTTTCCGGTTCACCGCCGTAGAGCCAGTCGTCGTCGGTCAGGTTCGGGAAGCCGTAACCACCCTGGGCGTTAGAACCATGACACACGGCACAGTTGTTCAGGAAGATACGTTCAGCCACTTGCATGGCTTCCGGGTCCTGCGCCAAGTCAGGAATCGGTACTTCCTGATACTGAGCAAAAATCGGCGTAAAGCGATCTTCGGCGTCGGCCACTTCCTCTTCCCACTGGCTCTCCTGGGACCAGCCCAGTATGCCTGCGTAGTTACCCAGGCCTGGGTAGAGCACCAGATAGCCAAGGGCAAATACGACGGTCAGGATAAAGAGCTTAAACCACCACTGCGGAAGCGGGTTGTCATACTCTTCAATGCCGTCAGCCGCGTGGCCAGTGGTTTCGATATTGCCCTCAGCATCTGGGGTTTTGTCGGTCCGGCGGTTGGCTAGCAAAATCCAAACGCTCAGAGCGATCGTGCCCAGCGTGACGACAATAATCCAGGCGCTCCAGAAGCTGGATAGGGAGTCACCCCATAAATTATTCATCTATTCTTATCTCCCCTGTCGTGGCGGGAATCCGCTTCGTGTTCTGTCGAAGCATGCTTGTCACGGGTCGGTTGCTTATCTTCTTCATCGGCGAAGGGCAGGTTAGCCGCTTCGTCAAAGTCTGGTTTGCGACGCTTGGAGTAGGCCCAAAAAAAGATGCCTATAAAAGCGAAGATCAAAATCAGCGTGATAAGGCCGCGGAAAGTTCCCGTATCCATAACTTAACGTGTGCCCTCGAGCACGGTTCCTAGCTGCTGCAAGTAGGCCACCAGGGCGGTGATTTCCTGGGTGCCGCGTACATCAGCGGTAGCAGTGGCGATATCTTCATCGGTATAGGGCACGCCTAGCTGACGCAGGGTACGCATTTTATCCGGTGTTGCTTCGCCGTCGAGGGTGTTCTCAAACAGCCAGGGGTAGGCTGGCATGATCGACTCTGGCACTACGTCGCGCGGATTGTACAGGTGTGCACGGTGCCAGTCGTCGCTGTAACGACCACCAACACGCGCCAAGTCAGGCCCGGTACGCTTGGAGCCCCACAAGAAGTTGTGCTCATACACCTGCTCGCCCGCTACGTTGTAGTGGCCGTAGCGCTCGGTTTCTGCGCGGAAGGGGCGCACCATCTGGGAGTGGCAGCCTACACAGCCTTCACGACGGTAAATGTCACGCCCTTCAAGCTCCAGGGCGGTTAAGGGGTGTAGCCCCTCAACTGGCTCGGTAGTCTGCTTTTGAAAGAACAGCGGTACCACTTCGGCCAAGCCACCGAAGCTGATCACAACCAGGATCAACACGGCGAGTAGGCCAACGTTCTTTTCAACAATCTCGTGTTTCATTGGTCTTAGCTTCCCCGGTTTAAGCGGCTTGCGGCGCAGTGAGGCCGATGGCTTCGCGACGCTTCACGGTCATGTACACGTTGAACGCCATAATCAGCATGCCGGTTACCCAGAAAAGGCCGCCAATCATGCGGACAATGTAGCCGGGGCCGCTGGCTTCAACAGACTCCACGAAGGTGTACATCAGCGTGCCGTCAGCGTTGATTGCACGCCACATCAGGCCTTGCATGATGCCGTTGACCCACATCGCAGCGATGTACAGTACGGTGCCGATTGTTGCCAGCCAGAAGTGAACAGCAATCAGGTTAACGGAGTACATTTCGGTACGGCCAAAAACACGCGGGATCAGGTGGTACATAGAGCCGATGGTGATCATGGCTACCCAGCCAAGTGCGCCAGCGTGTACGTGCCCAATGGTCCAGTCGGTGTAGTGCGACAGCGCGTTGACGGTCTTGATCGCCATCATCGGGCCTTCAAAGGTCGACATGCCGTAGAACGACAGAGCTACTACCAGGAAGCGCAGCGTTGGGTCGGTGCGCAGCTTATGCCAAGCGCCTGACAGGGTCATCATGCCGTTGATCATGCCACCCCAGGAAGGTGCCAGCAGAATGATCGACATAATCATACCCAGTGACTGCGCCCAGTTGGGCAGCGCGGTGTAGTGCAGGTGGTGAGGACCTGCCCACATGTAGATCATGATCAACGCCCAGAAGTGGACGATAGACAGACGGTAGGAGTAGATCGGACGCTCTGCCTGCTTCGGTACGAAGTAGTACATCATGCCCAAGAAACCTGCGGTCAAGAAGAAACCGACCGCATTATGGCCATACCACCACTGCACCATGGCGTCGACAGCACCTGCGTAAATCGAGGTGGAGTACATAGGCGTGACGGGAATTGCGGCGTTATTAACAATGTGCAGAACGCCAACGGTCAGAATAAACGCAGCAAAGAACCAGTTCGCCACATAAATGTGCGACGTGGTGCGTTTCTTAATCGTCATTAAGAAAACGATCGCATAGCTGATCCATACTACCGCCAGCAGTATATTGATCGGCCACTCAAGCTCTGCGTACTCTTTAGTAGTGGTGTAGCCCAGCGGCAACGTTACTACTGCAGACAGGATGACCGCTTGCCACCCCCAAAAGGTGAACGCTGCGAGCTTGTCAGAGAACAGCCGTGTCTGACAGGTCCGCTGTACGACGTAGTAGGACGTCGCAAAAAGCGCTGAGCCACCAAAGGCGAAGATAACGGCGTTAGTATGTAACGGACGCAGGCGCCCGAAGCTAGTCCAAGGTAGGCCGAGGTTCAGCTGCGGCCAGACCAGTTGGGAGGCAAGGATAACGCCAAGCGTCATACCTACGATGCCCCACACAACGGTCATAATCGCGAACTGCCGAACCACCTTGTAATTGTAGGTCGGGTGTTCCAATGCTGTGCTCATTTCATGTTCCCATCGAACGCGGTTAGGGGGTAACCCGTGGCATTTTGCACGGGTGCGGCCACCCGCTTGATGATGCAGGTCAAGATCCGGCCTAGATTCTATCGCAGCCGCGCCCTAAGCTGAACACGCCAATGGATGTAACGCTGAATTATTAGGAGGGCTGAGTGTCCTATTACGCTGATCTTGGGTTTGAGGTCATCACCCCAGAGG
>NZ_JAMZBE010000066.1:0-19825 GCF_024158645.1 Halomonas sp. 707B3 | reverse complement strand
TGGCACTGTCTGGGTGAATGGCGATAATGGCTATATTGCCATGCAGGTCAGTGGGTTAGAAGTGCTTCCGGGGGCCGGTCTCACGGATTCAGGTTAAAGGTAAAGTTCCCCCCCCCCCTATGCTCCTGACTTCAAAGTCTTAAGCTATTAATGACGTTGAATTTGCTGGAGAGACTAAGCAGTATTTCAAAAAAATATCGCATTGAGCGTGAAAATGTTACCAGCCGCATAGGTAAGTTGGCCTTCTTATCAGCAGTTAAAAAAGCTACAGCAGGAGCCCTAGCCGCGTCTCTCACACGGTGATGTTAGATAATAATTTTTAAAAAAAATTAAATGGACAGCTTTGTTAATCGCTACTGAAAGCAAGATTCCTTAATCTAAAGTTGGAGAGTTCTCATGTGCAACAAGGGCAGTTCTTTAGCCTTTTAATATAAGATTTGCTTATGTGGTTCCAGATATTTTTCATAGTGGGGTTGGCTATCGTCCACCTCGTTGCGGGCAACATCCGCTTTCTCCAAGCTTGGCCACGCAGTGCCTGGCTCTCATTTGCCGGTGGCATATCTGTTTCGTATGTGTTTGTGCATGTCTTTCCTGAACTTGAGGAAGCACAGGAAGCCATTGGTGGACAGGGTGCTGTGGCTTTTTTAGAGCACCACGCTTATTTGATAGCTCTAGTGGGCCTGACCTTATTCTATGGGCTTGAACATTGGGTCTCGCAGAATAAGATGCAGATTGGCTCACCTGATAGCGAGACTTACCCCCACTCGGGCAAGCGTATGTTCTGGTTGCACATCGGAACATTTGCCCTCTATAACGCTTTGGTCGGCTATCTTTTGGTCTATCGAGAGACGTCGTTGCATGAATTGGCCTTATATTCCTTGGCTATGGCCTTCCACTTCCTCGTCAATGATTACGGGTTAGTGGCCCGTCATCGTGACGTTTATCTACGCAAGGGACGTTGGGTTTTAGCGTTAGCCGTCATCATTGGCTGGTGTGCTGGACAATGGATAGAAGTGGAAGAGGCGGCGACGAGCATGTTGTTCGCGTTCTTGGCAGGAGGTGTAGTGCTTAATGTGCTCAAGGAGGAGCTTCCAGAGGAACGGCAGAGTCGGCTATGGCCTTTTATGCTAGGGACGGTCCTTTACTCTTCACTCTTGCTAGTGATTTAAGGGGAGCTTTATTCCGAGAAGGCACTTATGGTAACGCAGTTTTCTGCCGCTGGCTCATGCCTGGGCAACAGTGGTCGAGAAGTGGAATCAAAAAAGCCTACCCGAACCTAGAGGGGGACGGGTAGGAATAGGGGATAGGGAATCCTTACTTATCTAGGGCGTGGGGACTTTCAGAGTTTGGCATCCTGCAAGTATTGCTCTTCAATGGCACGGTCAACCGACGAGACGTAGTACTCATCATCGAAAGCACCTTCCGGCTCTTTGAGCCATACCAGGCAAATCACCCAGCTGATGAATGCGCCGGTGGCGATGATGTAGAAGAACTGCGTGGGTGTGACAAAGGTATAGATGGTTAAGTAAACCACCGCGCCAACGTTCCCGTAGGCGCCTGCCATACCGGAGATCTGCCCGGTGATGCGGCGCTTGATGGAGGGAATAATCCCAAAGGTTGCCCCTTCGGCGCCCTGTACGAAAATCGAGGTGCCAATAGTGACGAGAATCGCTAAAAATAGCGGCCAACTAGAGTTAAGCATCGCCATTAGCAAGAACCCAACGCTAATGCCAAACATGTAGCAAAGCATCACGAAGCGCCGGTTGCCCATGCGGTCAGACACCATGCCACCCATGGGGCGGGCCACCAGATTGACGAAAGCGAATGATGCCGCGATCAGGCCAGCTGTGGCGGCATTCAACCCCCAGGTCTCCTCAAAGAACATGGGCAGCATCGATACCACCGCCAGCTCAGCGCCGAAGTTTGCAAAATAAGTGCTGTTAAGCGCGGCTACACTGTTGAACGAGTACTTGTCGTCCTCAGGCACCCCCTTGCGTAGAATCGGCAGGTTGACCCGCAGGATCTGAATGATCTGATACATAACAATCGCCACGATGACTAGGTAGGCGATGACCGCGCCAGAGACGGATAAATAGCCCATAGACTGGATGCGCCAGACCAGGAAGGCGAGTACACCGACCAATGGGATTGTCCAGATGATCAGCTTGATCATATCGCCCCAGGAGCTCACTTCCATGGCGGCGGTCTTGCGTGGCTTGCGGTGGGCCTGGGCATCCGGCCCATCGGTAATCGCGAACCAGTAGTAAACACCGTAAGCGGCCATAACAATAGCGCTCTGGGCGATTGCCCAGCGCCAGCCATCGGGACCGCCATACATGCTTAGAGCGATAGTCGGCAGTGACATGGCTGCCACGGCGGAACCGAAGTTACCCCAGCCAGCATAGAAGCCTTCGGCAAAGCCAATGTCCTTGGGCTTAAACCATAGCGCTGTCATGTGGATACCAACTACGAAGCTGGCGCCAATAGAGCTTAACACTAGGCGTGCCACCAGTAATTGCGTCATCGTATTACCGAAAGCAAATGCCAGCGCAGGGATCGACATACTGACCATCAGTACCGAGAACACCCGGCGTGGACCAAAGCGGTCCAACGCCATGCCTACGATAATACGAGCGGGAATCGTTAAGGCGACGTTGCAGATCGCAAATAGCTTGAGGTCGTCTGTAGTTAGCCAATCAACGCTTTTGAGCATGCTCGATGCAAGCGGCGCCATGTTGAACCAGACATAGAAGGTAATAAAGAAAGCAATCCAGGTCAGGTGCAAGGCCCGGATTTCAGGGCTGCGAAACTTGAATACAGCGGAAACTTTCATGGTCGTATCGTCCTGTGTCCCAAATGTGGTTAGAGGCTGATTAAGGGCTGGGTAGGATCAACAAGGGACACTCGGCGCGCCGGGCCAGGAATGAGCTGACGCTGCCGAAAGTCATGTAGTCGAGTTCATCGACGAAATAAGTCAACGATTTGGCGATGATGCCGCCGTCCGGTTGATGGCTATGGCGAGCAATGACCAGTAGATCTGGCGAGAGTTTGCGAGTGGCCTGCAGTAACATCTTGCGCGCATCCCCTTCGGCTAGAAGCTGCTCGGCTTGGAAGCCCTCGCCGATGGCGAGTGCCACACCCTCTTGAAGGTGCCGTTTAACCTCATCGTGCTCCTGCTGAAAAAGCGCCTCGTTGTTATCGGTAGCGTCGAGTGGATTCTCCACCACGCCGACCAGTACCAGCAGAGGTTGGTTACAGCGGAACATATTGACGACCTGAGCTAGAGCCAGCTTGGCGTTTCGCGAACCGTCATAGGCAATCATGATTTTCATGGTGTCCTCCCACAGTGGGGTATGGGATGAAGACCCGGAGCTTGGCTCCGGGCGTAAAGAAGCAAGCCCTATTTAGGGGTTCTTAACTTAGATCAGGGGTTCCTAACGTAGGCACCTGTGCGTAGGTAGAACCACCAGTTGATGACCAGGCAGATGGCGTAGAAGACCGCAAAGCCGTACATGGCAAGTTCCGGTGTGCCGGCCTGGATTTGCTCGCCCATTACCCGCGGGGCGATGAAGGCGCCATAGGCAGCGACGGCAGAGGTCCAGCCTAGTACCGGGCCTTTCTGCTGCTGATCGAAAATCACGCCGATGCTGCGGAAAGTAGAGCCATTGCCGATACCACTGGCGGCGAATAACACGATGAAGAGCAGCAGGAATAGCCAAAAGTATTGGTTCGGGTCGGTGGCGTTATAGGCCTGCATCATCACGTAGCCGGTGGCGATAGAGGCGACCACCATGACCGCAGAGATGATTTGGGTGACGATGGAGCCGCCCACTTTATCGGAGATCCAGCCACCCAATGGGCGGATGAGGGCGCCCACGAAGGGGCCTATCCAAGCCCAGGTCAACGCGCTGGGTGCTTCGGGGTTGACCACGCGAATCAGCGTGCCATCGGCTGTCGCCTCCATCATGTTGCCGAAAATGACATTGATGGAAAGCGGCAGAGCCGCAGAGAAGCCGATAAAGGAGCCGAAGGTTAGAATGTAGAGGATGGTCATTGACCAAGTGTGCTTATTGGAAAATATTGCGAACTGCTTCTGAATATTAGGCTTGATGTCGCCAGGAATCAGGCGCAACAATACAAGGGTCAGAACGATAGTTAGCGGCAGGGCAATCCACATATTAAGCCAGCCGAGTGCCAACATACCGACGATGGCGGTCACCAGGCCTACGCCGTAGAGGCCTAATATTTTGCTGAAAGCCGCCAGCGGCGAACCAGGGTTGGGCGTAATAGTGCGTAGATTGTTCATGCCGAACCAACCGGCGAACGCTAGCGGGATCAGAAACACGAGCCAGATGAAGCCCGCATTCTGTATCCAGGTATCGGTACCTGCTTCGATTCGGCCGATCAACGTACCGCTAGCGCTTTGCAATTCCATTGGCGATCCGGCCATAGCGCCGAAAATGCCGACGGTCATTACCAGCGGGATGACAATCTGCATGGTGGTGACGCCGAAATTGCCGAGGCCCGCATTCATACCCAGGGCGTAACCTTGCTGCTTGCTGGGATAGAAGGTAGAAATGTTGCT
Organism: Halomonas sp. 707B3; assembly: GCF_024158645.1. NCBI lineage: Bacteria > Pseudomonadati > Pseudomonadota > Gammaproteobacteria > Oceanospirillales > Halomonadaceae > Halomonas > Halomonas sp. 707B3. The sequence continues at coordinate 15,240 of NZ_JAMZBE010000066.1, read as the reverse complement.
CATCGAGCAAGCGAAGTTTCCACCGCCGATACCGGAAAGTAGTGCCAACGCCTGGAAAACCCAAAACGGCGTGCCTGGGTTCATCAAGGCGATACCAGTTCCGGCCGCAGGGATCATCAACAGCGCGGTGGTCAGGAAGATGGTGTTCCGCCCGCCAGCGATGCGGATCATGAACGATGCTGGGATGCGCAGTGTGGCACCCGCTAGACCGGCAAGCGCCGTCAGGGAAAATAGCTGGTTAACCGTGAATGGAAAACCTAGGTTCTGCATCTGGGTGGTGATCATTCCCCACATCATCCAGACAGCAAAGCCCATCAGCAGGCTGGGAATGGATATCCATAGGTTGCGATTGGCGACCTGTTTGCCTTCCTGCTCCCAAAACTGGGCGTCTTCGACATCCCACTTCTCAATGTCGGCGTTTCTCTTGCTCATGGCGATTTCCCCTTGGCGTCAAACCTGTCTGCATGTAGCAGTCTGCATGTAGCAGTTAGAGGGCAAGATACGCTTGCAAAGGGGATTGGGAAACTAAGGGAAATGACCTATAAATCAGCGACATACCTCTTGAGAGGTAGTCGCTGAAAAGCCAAGTACCATTGATTTTAAAGAGAAAAAATCGAGAGGGGGTAAAGGTGGGTGAGAGCAAAAGTACTCTGGGAGTCTTTGGAGGTAACCACACAGAATCGACTAGTGATCGATACCTTCTTGAACTGCCCAGACGGCGGCTTCAACACGTGAACGCAAGTTGAGCTTTTTGAGCAGGTGCTTGACGTGAACCTTGACCGTGCCTTCGGTAATATCCAGCTTGCGCGCAATGAGCTTGTTGGAGAGGCCGCCAGCAAGCTGCTGCAGTATCTCGCGTTCACGCTGCGTTAGGCTGTGAATATCCGGGGTGGTGGGCGCATTACGCTGATTACGCAGGGCTTCAGCGAGTAGGGCGGTCAGGCTTTCGCTGATGACCATGCGGCCTAGCGCAGCCTGACGCAGCTGGCGAACCATGTCTTCAGGCTCCATATCCTTTAGCAGGTATCCATCGGCACCGTTGCGCAGCGCCGCGACCACATCATCCTCATGATCGGAAACAGTGAACATCACCACTCGGCCGCTATAATTGGCTTCCCGCAAGCGGCGCAAGGCTTCTAAGCCATTAACGCCCGGCATGTTTAAATCAAGTAAAACCAGGTCAGGCTCAAGTTTGAGGGCCAGTGCAATGCCTTCTTCTGGGTCGCCCGTCTCGCCAACCAATTCAAGATCGTCTTCTAGTTCAAGCAGCTGTATTACGCCACGCCGTAGTAGTGGGTGGTCGTCAATAATCATCAGACTGGCGGGTGTATCATTGGCAGTGGTCAGCGTCATTAAGAAGTCCCTGTACCTAAGTGAGAGTCGGGGGCAGCCGTAACAGGTTGCTGCTGAATTAAGCGAGCGGTCAACGGAGTGAAGAGTATCTCAATACCAGTACCTCCTGCGGGGCGGTTGGCGATGATCAACTCCCCGTTCAGCGTGTTGGCCCGATCACGTATGATCACCAAACCGTAGTGCATCGGCGGCGAACTATCGTCTACCAGGCCGATGCCGTCATCCTCAATGCGAACCAGCAATTGAGCATCGGCGAAGCGCACCGTCACGGCAGCCCAGTGGGCTTGGGCATGTTTATGAGTATTGGCCAGTGCTTCACGAATGATCTGCAGCACGTGAATTTCTTCGTTGGGGTTAAGTAGGTAAGGCGGCACATCGTAATCAAGGTTGACCGTTACCCCCATACGCTGGCTGAACTCCTCGACGGTCTGGCGCAAGGCAAATTGCAGCCCCGGCCCCTCAAGTTTGAGCCGGAACGTGGTGAGTAGCTCACGCAGTTGACGATAAGCACTGTTTAAACCGGTACGTAGCTCGTCGAATACCGCAGACTGCGCCTCTCGGGTGGCTTCTTTCTGCTGCATGCGCTCGAGTCGGGCGACCTGCATCTTGAGATAAGAGAGTGATTGCGCTAGAGAGTCGTGCAGTTCGCGCGCAATAGTGGTTCGCTCGTTGATCAGCGTGACGTGTTGCTGCTCCTCGATACGCCGCTGCAGGTACACCGCCGTGGCTAGCTGGTCGGCTAACATGGTAAGCAGGCGACGGGTGCTATCGTTGAGCCGCTCCTGGGGATACCACACTTCCAGTGTGCCGAGCAGCGTATCGCCTACGCTGATAGGTAACAGTAAACACTGCGACTGGTTCTTGGCCACCAACTCCAGGGGGCGAGGATCAATCAAGCAGGCGTGGCATTCCTGGTCGCGACAATACTCAGGCCGGGTGCGCGAGTGAGTTTCCAGTACCGGCATTTCCCGTTGGTCAAAAGGGTCGTTTAGCGAAAGACGTATCGGCCCAATGTTCAACAGCTTTTCCAGTTCACGCAGCATGGGAGCGGCGCTAGAGCAAAGGTCGTTACCGCCGCCATACAGCGAACGGCTGGCATCGTGCATCACCTGCAGCGCCTGATTATTGCGTTCAAGCTCTTGTTTCTTGCGCGATACGGTGTCTTCCAACGCGGCGTAGCTGGTCGCCAACTCGGCAGACATCTTGTTAAAGGTGTGGCCCAGCAAGGCCAGCTCGTCATTGCCACGCAGTTCTGAGCGCGGCTTAAAATTACGATGTGCTGCCTCGCGGGCAAGCACCATCAGTTGACGCAAAGGCACTACCAGATTGTAGCGAACATCGTAGAGAGCGATTGCGACTACAATAGCGATCAGCACTAAAAAGAGGACTTGCATCATGCCAAGCAGGCGCACCTTGGCCTCAGTGCTCTGTTCCAGGTAGGTCACTAGCACTTCGATGTCATTGACCATTGCAACGATCATCATTTCCAGCGTATCCAGGTCAAGCGCTGTAGCGGAGGACGGTATTTCTAGTGCCGGGCGAAGCGTGTGCTGCCAGTAGGTCTGGAGTTTCTCCAGTTGACGGCGGCGCTCGTGGCGGTCATCAGTTGGGATGGTTTGCTGTAAGGTTGTGCCATTCAAACGCTGATCAAAGCTCGCCACCAAGCTGGCTAGTTGCTCTTCGCTGGTTTCCTCGGGGGCATACTCCAGGCGCTGTAAGGCCCCCATGATCTGATAAGCATTCATGCGTAATGAGCCGGCGACATTAATCGCGGCAGCGTCACCACGGCTGCTGTTAGACATTGCAATGGTCAGGGTGATGCTGATGAGTGCCATACCGCTAATGGCGAGCAGCGACGCAATAATGCGAGCCACCAGGGAACGTTGAAGTAATTTCATAGTAGTTCCGATAGCGCGGAAGAGGTAAGGGAGTGTGGCGCTGTCTGCATCTTGATACGAGGGCTATCCCTTTAGGGTTAGCTGAACTACCTCTGATGCTTTTTGACCTACACCCGGTATTTACAGACAATTCTTACATGTCTGCTGATGTCTTCATACCCTCGCCGGGAAACGCTATGCCTTCACCCGTTCCACCTCCGATGCTGGAGACATCAACACAGCCAGTCAATGGCTATCAGCTGCTGGTCGCCATGCTGCTCATGCCGCTGGCAAGCTCCCTGGCGGTGGCTAGCTGGACACTCTACACCTTGCTCGCGATTCATCCCGTTTATGGGTTGCTGCCGCTGGGTAGTGGCCTTCTGTTGGCGTGGCCGACATGGTGTCTGGCTCGTCGAAGTTGCACGTGCAGCTTGATGCAGTGGCTGCTGTTGGGACTGGCACTAGCCTTGGGCTGGTTCGGGGTGGCGAACCAGCCGTGGGAATTTCTGATGGTGGGAATTGGGCTTGGGCTAGGAGGCGCGATGATTGCCACTGGTATTGCCCACGCCAAAGGCTGGATGCTTAGTCGTTGGGTGCATATTTGTGTGGGACTTTGTCTGGCCTTAGCGGCAGGGGTAGGGCTTTCCTTGCGGATGGCGCCCTTGGTCGTTCAAGCCTATGGTTGGCGCGCAGCGCCATTCAGTCTGCTGATCCCACTGTTCATGATAATGCTGTTGCTATGGCTTTTTGTAGAGTCACCCGAGTAACGCCACCTACTAGTCTTACCTGCTCATTCTTACCTATTGATTCTTAATTACTAGCGATAAGGCCAATTTTATGACTATAGCAACGTTTGCCGATTTACTGCAGGAAGCGCGTAAACAACCTAAGCCCCAGCGGCTGCTGTTTGTGTTCGTTCGCGCAGAACTGCCCGATTTCCCTGATGCCGAGCAGCGCCGTCGCTTTGAACAGGGAGAAGGAGGCGTGTTGGTGCCTGTGATATGTGTAGATAAGTCGACGGAGGAACTGAGCAGCATGGCGGCGTTGGTCGAGGAGTCTCGCCGTACCGAAATCGAATGGGATCTAGTCTTCACTGCGGCAATGGACGATCCAGAAGATGACACCGAAGTTGAACGGCAGCTCCAGCGCATGATGGAGTCGCTGCAAATGGGTAATATCACCGCCTTCCTCGCCTTCAATCATCACGGTGATGCGGTTAACGTTGGCTAGGGGTGGCTACTATGGAGCACTATTTTCTCATCAAGCACCTGCACATGACGGCCGCTGCGCTGAGTATTACGCTTTTCGTGGTCCGCGCCTGGTGGTCGGTGCGGGAAAGCCCCCACCTTAACGCCCGCTGGATCAAGGTGCTGCCCCATCTCATCGACACGGCCTTGCTGGGGCTGGGGGTGACCTTGATGGTGTTGCTTTCCGTGTGGCCCTGGCAGCTTCCTTGGCTTGGCGCCAAACTGCTGGCGCTGCTGGCCTATATTGGCGTTGGCTCCATCGTGATTAAACGCGGGCCAACGCCCAAGGCGCGCGCCATAGCCGCCGTTGTGGCGGTGGCCATCTTCGCCTACATGTTGGGGGCCGCTATTCGCCACAGCCCTTTATCCTGGTTAGCATGAGTCTTGGGCAATTTCGTCCTTTGTTGCCTCATGAGAGAATTACAAAAACGTTAAACCATAAACTCTAATCAGAGGGCAGATGTCAGGCTGCTTCGAGAGGGCGCGAGGGGCCAAAGTGCTCGAAGTGTCGGCGATCCTCGTCGACACCCAGTTCAGACAAAGCGCTGTTAATCGCCGTCATAAATCCTTGAGGGCCCACGAAATAACAGCGTGTCTTAAGGTCTGGCAGGTAGTGAGCTAATAAGCTGCGGTCGATACGACCAATATGTTCGGCTTCGTTACCACGCTCATGAATACGGACAGCCTTAAGATGTTGAGGATACTCGCTCTTCAGCGCCTCTAATTCGCCTTTAAAGGCCTGGTGGTCGGCATCCAGGGCAGCGTGTAGATAGATGACTTGCCGCCCAAGGGATAAGGCATGGCGCGCCATGGGAAGCAGGGGCGTTTGACCAACGCCGCCGCTGGCAAGCAGCAGAGGCTCGTCACCTTCAATCAGCGTCAGATCACCTGCTGGCGGTAACAGTTCCAAGATATCGCCTGGTTGTAAGACATCATGGAAATGACGACTGACTTGGCCCTGTTCTTCACGTTTGATCGAGATTCGATAGCTTTTGCCATTCGGCGTGTCTGAGAGGCTGTAATGCCGATAAACCAGCTCGCCATTAATGGTTAGACGTACACCGATATACTGACCTGGCTCATGGTCAGCCACACGGCCTCCATCCTCGGGCTCAAGGATAAAAGAGCGAATTAAAGCACTTTCCTGCTGGGTACTGGCAATCTTGAAACGGCGTGTGCCGCGCCATCCGCCCGGGCGCTGCTCAAACTCACGGTAGCGCTGGTCTTCGAGGTCGATTAACAGAGCGGCAAGCTCGTTATATAGAGCGCCCCAGGCATCGGCGATTTCCGAGGTGACTGCTTCACCCAGTACTTCACCAATCGCCGCCAGCAAACATTCACCGACGATGGGGTACTGCTCGGGAAGAATGCCTAGCGAGACATGTTTACTGACCACAATATCCAGCGTGGCGCGCGCCTGAGCTGGGTTGCTGCGTAGTTGAACATAGGCCAACACGGCGTTGGCCAAGGCTCGGGGCTGCCCACCGCTTTGCTGATGAACCTCATTAAAGAGCGGTTTGACCTCTGGGTAGCGGGTAAACATCAGCGGATAGAAGCGCTGGGTAATCGCATTCAGATGTTCGGCCACGACGGGAGCTGTCGCGTTGATCAGTTTTTCCTGCTCATGTGTTAGCACTGTTAATCCCTCGCTTATTAAGAAGTATTTAAAATGAATCTTAATGCTGCGGATCTATAAATGCTAGTCATAAGATGTATTTTTGATGCATGTCATGGTCTTTGTTGATAGCTAGGCGCACAATTATATTTCCAAGTAATTTAGTCGGGATCATGCCATGCCAATGACCACTTCATCCCAACCTGCTTCTAAACCTGAACATCTGCCATTAATGCGCCTGGCTTTTAGGCCTTTCTTTCTGTTGGCCGCGCTGTTTAGTGTGGCGTCCCTATTGGTGTGGTTGGGCTTCTGGCATGGCACTATTTTGCTGCGCCCTTATGGCGGCTTGGTGTTCTGGCATCAGCATGAAATGTTGTTTGGTTTTGCTGCGGCAGTGGTAGCGGGGTTTTTACTAACTGCTGTGCGTAACTGGACTGGGTTGCCGAGCTTAAGCGGCGTGCCGCTACTGGGTCTGGTGGTGTTATGGCTATTGGGTAGGGTGCTGATGGCTTTTCCTATGGGTTTGCCGGGATGGCTGCTGCTGGCGGTTGATCTTGTGTTTCTGCCGGTGGTCGCCATTGTTATGGCACGTATGGTTATCACTGCAAAGCGGTGGCGCAACTTGATCTTTATACCTGTGCTGCTGCTATTTGCCACGGCTAATCTGGCGATGCACTTAGGGGTGATGCAGGGTGACGCCGAGCTTATCCGCCAAGCCGCCTACTTAGCCGTGCTGTTAATCACACTGATGATGACAGTCGTTGGCGGACGCGTGATTGGCATGTTTACTGCGAACCGTTTGGGACGCACCAAACCTGACCCTATTCCTTTACTTGAAGGAGTGACGTTGGCTAGCACGGCAGGCGTTGTCATCCTGCAGTTGGTCATCATGCTGGGGGTTGCCATTCCTGCGTCATTAATCGGCGGGATGATGCTCTTAGCGGCGTTGGCCAATACTGTTCGCATGGCGCGCTGGGGTGGGCTGCACAGCTGGCGCGAACCTTTACTTTGGGGACTCCACGGCAGCTACGCCTGCATCCCGCTAGGGCTAATTATGTGGGTCTTGGCACTAATGGGGCTGATACGTACAGAGCTTGCTATACATGCCCTGACCATAGGTGGCATGGGTGCCATGATGCTGGCCATGATGGCCAGGGTTTCGCTAGGTCATACGGGCCGCCCCGTACGCACCCTGCCCGGTATGGGTGTGGCGCTGGGCTTCATGCTAATAGCCGCCTTGGTGCGCTCACCCGTCTTGGCGATATTTCCCCAGATTACCCACTGGACCTACACGCTAAGCATCATCTTCTGGTGTGTAGCCTACGCAATATTCCTAGTGCATTACACTTGGCCGTTAATGCAGGCGCGAGTCGACGGGCAGGATGGCTAGTGAGTGCTAAGCGGTGACAGTAGGAATGCGCATAAGTTGCGCCAGTTGAGAGCGTTGATTGCCCAGGAGGTCGGCCAACGTATAGTGGTCGAGCACACCTAGAAATGCTAACAGTGCATCATTAAGAATCGGTTGAAGGCGACATGCCGGCGTAATGATGCAGGCGTTGTCGCTATGAAAGCACTCCACTAACGCCATGTCGTTTTCCATCTCGCGTACTAGCTCGCCTAACCCAATGGTTACAGGATCACGTGTCAGCAGTAGGCCTCCATTCTTGCCACGAATAGCGGTAACGTAGTTCTTTTGACTCAGCTCCTGAACGATTTTCATCAAATGATTGCGTGAGATATTAAACGTCTCGGCAATTTCATTAATCGTAGAGCGCTCCTCCCCCTTGGTAGCAAGAAAGATCAGTACGCGTATCGAATAATCGGTGAATCGGGTGAGATGCATGGAGTGCGTTTTGCTCCGAGAGTAATCCAGCTATAAAAAGTATGTTGTATGAATGTTCAGCGAGTTGCAATGTAAACGTGATTGAAGGCCTGCGAGCCTATCCTGCCTTGCTACAGCAAGCAGTCGCGCACGGTGTAATTTCAATAGCGCCCACCGTCTATTCCTTTCCGTTGGACGCTCTATCACCTTGGGGGTAGACAGGGTGTATATGGAGGTAATCACGCAGTAATTCGCTTGTCGATCACGCAGAATCCACTCCATGGAACCCGCACTGACGGGTATGCAAATTTCCGAGGAGCCTGGAGATCGACCATGAGTCACTTCATAGATCGGCTGAATTTCTTCCGCAAGTCCCGCGAGCCTTTTGCCAACGAACACGGTGAACTACGCAGCGAATCCCGCCAGTGGGAAGATAGTTACCGTGCCCGCTGGCAACACGACAAGGTAGTGCGTAGCACCCACGGGGTGAACTGTACCGGCTCCTGTAGCTGGAAGATCTACGTTAAGAACGGTTTAGTCACCTGGGAAACCCAGCAAACTGACTACCCCCGTACCCGTCCCGACCTACCTAACCATGAACCGCGTGGCTGCCCGCGCGGTGCCAGCTACTCCTGGTATCTGTACAGCGCCAATCGCCTGAAGTATCCATTAGTGCGCAAGCCGCTACTTGCGCTATGGCGCGAAGCGCTCAAGGCTAACCCAGACCCAGTCGACGCCTGGGCGTCTATTGTCGAAGACCCCGCCAAGACCAAACAGTACAAACGTGCTCGCGGTATGGGCGGCTTCGTTCGCGGTAACTGGGATGAGCTTAACGAGCTTGTCGCGGCCTCTAACGTTTATACCGCCAAGCAGTACGGCCCCGACCGGATCATTGGCTTCTCACCAATTCCGGCCATGTCGATGGTCAGCTACGCCGCGGGTAGCCGCTACCTGTCGCTGATCGGCGGCGTCTGCATGAGCTTCTACGACTGGTATTGTGACCTGCCGCCAGCCTCGCCGATGACCTGGGGAGAGCAGACCGACGTACCTGAATCCGCTGATTGGTATAACTCCGGCTACATTATTGCCTGGGGCTCCAACGTGCCTCAGACGCGTACCCCGGATGCCCACTTCTTTACCGAAGTACGCTACAAGGGCACCAAGACGGTCTCGATCACTCCGGATTATGCCGAAGTCTCCAAGCTGACCGACGAGTGGCTGTCCGCCAAACAGGGCACCGATGCCGCCCTGGCGATGGCCATGGGGCACGTCATCCTCAAAGAGTTCCACCTGGAGAACCCCAGCGCCTACTTCACCGACTACGTGCGCCGCTATACCGACATGCCGTTTTTGGTTGAGTTGGAGGCGCGCGAAGACGGCAGCTTTGCGCCTGGCCGCCAACTGCGTGCCAGTGATTTCGACACCGCGCTGGGCCAAGAAAACAACCCCGAGTGGAAAACCGTGGCCTGGGACGAAACCCGTGACCAACTGGTGGTGCCGCGCGGTTCCATCGGTTTTCGCTGGGGCGAAACCGGCGATGAAGTGGGCAAATGGAACCTGGAATCGCTGGATGCCGCAGGCACCGAAATCAAGCCGTTACTGAGTTTGGTCAACCACCACGACAGCGTCGCGCGCGTGGCATTCCCTTACTTCGGTGGCATCGAGCACGAGCACTTTGAGCACGTCAAAGGAGCAGGCGTCGGTGCTGCTGATGACCTGCTGTTCCACAATTTGCCCGCCAAACGCTTGAAGAGAGCCGATGGTAGCGACATGCTGGCGGTCACCGTTTTTGATCTGATGTGTGCCAACTACGGTATCGACCGTGGCTTTGTCGGCGACGGCGAAGATGATGGTGCAACCTCGTTTGATCAGATTCGCCCCTATACCCCCGCGTGGCAGGAGAAAATCACCGGTGTCTCGGCAGAGCAGTGCACTCGTATTGCCCGGGAGTTTGCCGACAACGCCCATAAAACCAACGGCCGTAGCATGATCATCGTCGGTGCCGGTATGAACCACTGGTACCACATGGACATGAACTACCGCGGCCTGATTAACATGTTGGTCATGTGTGGTTGTATCGGTCAGAGCGGTGGTGGTTGGGCTCACTATGTGGGTCAGGAGAAATTGCGCCCGCAGACGGGCTGGACCCCGCTAGCCTTTGGCCTTGATTGGCAGCGTCCGCCACGTCATATGAACTCCACCTCGTTCTTCTATAACCACTCCTCCCAGTGGCGCTACGAGAAGCTTGAGATTAAAGAAATTCTTTCGCCGTTGGCCAAGGCCGAGGATTACCCCGGTAGCCTGATTGACTTTAACGTGCGTGCTGAGCGCATGGGCTGGCTGCCGTCAGCACCTCAACTGGGTATGAATCCGCTGCGTCTGGCGAAAAAAGCCAAAGACGCGGGTATGTCGACTGCCGACTATGCCGTTGCGCAGCTCAAAAGCGGTGAACTGCGCTTTGCAGCGGAAGATCCGGATGCGCCAGAGAACTTCCCGCGCAATATGTTCATCTGGCGCTCCAACCTGCTGGGTAGCTCCGGTAAGGGCCATGAGTACATGCTCAAGTACCTGCTGGGTACTCGTCACGGTATTCAGGGCAAAGACCTGGGCGACTTCGGTGGCCAGAAGCCCGAAGAAGTCGTATGGCGTGACGAGGCGCCGGAAGGCAAGATCGACCTGCTGGTGACGCTGGATTTCCGCATGTCCACCACCTGCCTCTACTCGGATATCGTGCTACCTACGGCGACCTGGTATGAGAAGGACGACCTTAACACTTCTGACATGCACCCCTTTATTCACCCCTTGACTGCCGCCACCGACCCGGCCTGGGAATCGCGCAGCGACTGGGATATTTACAAGGGTATTGCCAAGGCATTTTCCAAGGTGTGTGTAGGCCACCTGGGCGCAGAGACCGATCTGGTCACGCTGCCGATGCAGCACGACTCGCCAGGAGAGTTGGCCCAGCCGGCGGTGATGGATTGGAAGAAGGGCGAATGCGCGCCGATTCCCGGCAAGACCATGCCAGCGCTGATTGAGGTCAAGCGTAACTATCCCGAAACCTATGAGCGTTTCACCTCCGTTGGGCCGCTGCTGGAAAGCATCGGTAACGGTGGCAAGGGCATCGCCTGGAATACCGATGCAGAAGTCGAGCTGCTGGGCAAACTCAACCATCGCAAGCTGGATGGCCCGCATAAAGGCCGCCCATTGATCGACAGCGCTATCGATGCCGCCGAGATGATTCTCACCCTGGCACCGGAAACCAACGGCGCCGTAGCAGTAAAAGCGTGGGATGCACTCTCCAAGATTACCGGGCGTGACCATACTCACCTGGCAACGCCTAAGCATGAAGAAAAAATTCGCTTTCGCGATATTGTCGCCCAGCCGCGCAAAATCATCTCCAGCCCGACCTGGTCTGGTCTCGAGGATGAGCATGTCTCTTATAACGCCGGTTATACCAACGTTCACGAGCTGATCCCATGGCGCACTGTGAGTGGTCGTCAGCAGTTCTATCAGGATCATGCCTGGATGCGCGCGTTCGGCGAAAGCCTGCTGGTCTATCGACCGCCCATCGATACCAAAGCGGCCAAAGGCTTCCAGCTTCCCGCCGACAACGGCTTCAAGAGCAAGGCGCTGAACTTCCTCACGCCGCACCAGAAGTGGGGCATCCACTCCACTTACTCCGACAATCTGCTGATGCTGACGCTCAACCGCGGTGGCCCTGTCGTGTGGCTCTCCGAGGCGGATGCAGCCGAGATCGAGATCGAGGATAACGACTGGATCGAGGTCTACAACGCCAACGGCTCGATTGCCGCGCGGGCCGTGGTCAGCCAGCGGGTCAAGGCGGGCATGGTGATGATGTACCACGCCCAGGAGCGCAACGTGAACGTCCCTGGCTCTGAGGTCACCGGCACGCGGGGCGGTATTCACAACTCGGTCACCCGTGTCTGCCCCAAGCCAACCCATATGATCGGCGGCTACGCGCAGCTCTCTTACAGTTTTAATTATTACGGCACCGTCGGCTCAAATCGCGATGAGTTCGTGTTAGTGCGCAAGATGAAACACGTTGACTGGCTGGATGGTGAAGGCAATGACAGCGTTCAGGAGGCCGTGAAATGAAAATTCGTTCCCAGGTAGGCATGGTTCTCAACCTTGATAAGTGTATCGGTTGCCACACCTGTTCGGTGACCTGCAAAAATGTCTGGACCAGTCGCGAAGGCATGGAGTACGCCTGGTTCAACAATGTCGAGACCAAGCCCGGTATCGGCTACCCCAAAGAGTGGGAGAACCAGGCCAAGTGGAAGGGCGGCTGGATGCGCCGTAACGACGGCCGGATTGAACCGCGTATTGGTGGCAAATGGCGGGTGCTGGCGAATATCTTCGCCAACCCCGACCTGCCTGAAATGGATGACTACTATGAGCCGTTCACTTTCGACTATCAACACCTGCATACCGCCAAGATCGGCGAGCACCAGCCGGTGGCACGTCCGCGCTCGCTGATTTCCGGTCAGCGTATGAGAAAGATCGAATGGGGCCCAAACTGGGAAGAGATTCTCGGCACCGAGTTCGCCAAGCGGCGCAAAGACGCCAACTTCGACAAGGTGCAGGCAGATATCTACGGCCAGTTTGAAAACACCTTCATGATGTACCTGCCGCGCCTGTGCGAGCACTGCTTGAACCCCACCTGCGTAGCCAGCTGCCCGAGCGGTGCCATCTACAAGCGCGAAGAGGACGGCATCGTTCTAATTGACCAGGACAAGTGCCGTGGCTGGCGGATGTGTATCTCCGGCTGCCCCTACAAAAAGATCTACTACAACTGGAAAAGTGGTAAGTCCGAAAAATGCATCTTCTGCTACCCGCGTATCGAGGCCGGTCAGCCGACTATTTGCTCCGAGACCTGTGTGGGCCGCATTCGCTATCTCGGCGTGCTGCTATATGACGCCGACCGCATTGAAGAGGTGGCAAGTTCTCCCGACGAGCGTGACCTCTACCATCGCCAGCGCGAGATCTTCCTTGATCCCAACGATCCGGAAGTGATTGCCCAGGCCAAGCGGGATGGCATTCAAGACAACGTCATCAAAGCCGCCCAGGCCTCACCGGTTTACAAGATGGCGATCGACTGGGGATTGGCGCTGCCGCTGCACCCAGAATACCGCACGCTGCCGATGGTGTGGTACGTACCGCCGCTGTCGCCGATTCAATCTGCCGCTGAAGCAGGGCATGTGGAATTCGACGGCATCCTGCCCAAAATTGAATCGCTGCGTATTCCAGTGAAGTACCTAGCCAACCTGCTAACTGCTGGCGAAGAGGAGCCCGTGGTGCTGGCACTCAAGCGCTTAATGGCGATGCGTGTCTATATGCGCAGTAAGCATGTGGATGGCGTTCCTAATGCCGAGGTACTCGACGCCGTCGGGCTGAGCGTGGCCCAAGTAGAGGAGATGTACCGCTACCTGGCCATTGCCAACTACGAGGATCGTTTCGTGATCCCCACCAGCCATCGAGAAATGGCCACCGAAGCCTTCCCTGAACGGGGAGGATGCGGCTTTACCTTTGGTGATGGTTGCCACGGTGAGAGCCAGCCCAACCTGTTCAATGGCCGAAAGCAGACCAGCGTGTTGGTGAAGCCGGTAGAGGTCTTCGACCCGCAGCCACAACTTGAGGAGTCTCGTCATGACTGAAGCCGCTACCCAATCGCCGACCCCGGTAGAGCCGTCGTTCGAACCGCTACAGGGTATGCGTAGCCTACGCGTACTGGCCCGCCTGCTCGATTACCCGACCCAGGAACTGCAGGATGCCTGTGGCGAGCTTATCGAAATCCTCAATGCCGAGCGCCGCCTGGGGGCGGCTCTCAAGTCGTCATTAATGGAGTGGTGTCAGCGACTTAACGATGGCGACTTGCTTGAGCTGCAGGCCGAGTATGTCGCCATGTTCGATAAGGGGCGCGCTACGTCGCTGCTGCTATTTGAACACGTGCACGGCGAGTCCCGTGACCGTGGTCAGGCCATGGTGGATCTTATGGCTGAGTACAGCGCGGCCGGGTTCGAGTTGGATGCCCGTGAACTGCCCGATCATCTACCGGTGTTTCTTGAATACCTGTCGCTGTGCGACGAAGCCGAGATAGGCCGCTGGCTGGGCGAAATACGCCATATCCTGGCACTACTGACCGCACGACTGGAGGAGCGGGGAGCGGATTACGCCCTGGTACCGATGTCACTGTTGGCGTTAATTGGGGCAGAGGGTGATGTCGAAGAGCATCGGCCCCAGGTCAAAAAAGAAGCGCCTGATAACACCCCCGAAGCATTGGACGCCGTATGGGAAGAAGAAGCGGTGCGCTTCTCGGCCACTTCTGACGAAGACTGCGCGCTGCAGTCCGCCGAAGGCCGCCGTCTTGCCGAGCGCAAGAATACCGTTAAGAGCGAGGCCGTTCGCATTATGAGCGCCACCTCACCAACCTCTTCTGCCAATCGTTAATAGGAGAACCGCTATGTACGACGCGATTGAGCACTATTTCACCCATCTGATCTACGGTTACTACCCCTACCTGGCCGGTACGGTGTTCTTGGTCGGTAGTCTCATGCGTTACGACCAAGGTCAGTTCACCTGGAAGACTGGCTCCAGCCAAATGCTGTCCTCAAAAAACATGCGCCTGGCCAGCAACCTGTTCCATATCGGGATTATCGTTATCTTCTTCGGTCATTTGGTGGGCATGCTCACGCCGCACTGGGTCTACGCGCCTTTCCTACATGCTGGCACTAAGCAGTTGATTGCCATTGTGGTCGGCGGTATCGCCGGTGCCATGTGCGTGGTGGGCGGCGCCATGTTGCTCTATCGGCGTGTGGTCAATCCACGCGTAAAGGCGTCGTCGAGCATGATGGATACCTTGATCCTGGGTTTAATCGTTTTACAGGCGTGCCTGGGTATGGTGACCATCATCTTCTCGCTAGGCCATATGGACGGTGAAATGATGCTGACGCTCTCCAGCTGGGCACAGTCGATAGTCTTCTTTAGCGGCGGTGCGGCGGATTACATGCAGGAAGTGTCGTGGATCTACAAACTGCATATCTTTATCGGCCTAACCATCATCCTGCTGTTCCCCTTCTCGCGCTTGGTGCATGTGTGGAGCGTACCGTTTGGCTATGTGACCCGGCGGTATCAGCTTGTCCGCCGTCGCGCCTAAACACTTACTGTGCTTGCCTAGGCCTAGAGGAGAAATAACATGCAGATGATTGATATCGAACAACTACCAGGAGGTGTCGCTCCGCCTCCGGTACGTGTCGGCGACGCCAGTATCGATGAAGCAACGATTGCGTTAGAGATGCAGTACCACCC
>NZ_JAMZBE010000065.1:0-20102 GCF_024158645.1 Halomonas sp. 707B3 | reverse complement strand
TAGGCCTCACCAGCATAACGGTGCTATGAGTCCGAACCAGGCAGAGGAAAAGTACTGGGTTAACTATAAAGCGGTGGCCAGTTTTACTTGACCACTACACTTGGCTTAACATGCCCTGTAGGCGCACCGGGTAGCGGCTCCCATTTTTACGAATGTACTCCTTCTCAAAGGGGCCATATTTCCCATTAGTGCGTAGGCGAGCGAGTGCTTTCTCTTCTTCTGCTTGGTACTCCTTGGGTGTGAGATCCCAATTGCTGAGCTTTACAAACTCTTCGCGACTGTAGCCAGAGGGGCGTGTAAGGGCATCGTTTAAGTCGATAAACTGCCCGGTCTCTAGGTCATTTAGCGCAATACCAATGGGCGCAAATTCAAACAGGCCACGGAGGCGGCTTTCGTTGCGCTTTAGTGCTTGGCGGGCTAGTTCTTGATCATGAATATCATGCAAATAGCCGTGCCAGAGAGTGCTGCCGTCGGTGAGCTTCTCAGGCCTTGCTTGTCCGGCAATCCAGCGGTAGGTGCCATCGTTAGTGCTTACCCGATAAACGGCATGCCAATCTTCCAGTGTGTTGGCTGAGTGGGCAATAGTCGCGGCGACGTGTTCCAAGTCATCAGGATGGATTAGCTTGAATAATGGGGTTGCATCACTGGCAGCCTGCTGGGATGTTAACCCGTATAAATCCTGTATTTGGGGCGAACTAAAAGGGAATATGGCTCTGCCGTCGGGAAATAGGCGGTATTGGTAGATAATGCCTGGTAGCTGTGCCATCAGCTTGGTAATTCGCTCATTGCTTAAGCTATTGGCAAGCGTATCGGATAGCCAGCGGGCCAGCAGCCTTAGGAACAAGGTTTCGCTTTCATCAAACGCGGCTGACCGAGTATGCGCTGCGGAAAAGTTCAGTGTGCCGAATACTTGGCCTTCCGCTTCAATCACAATACCGACATAAGCCCCCAGCGGAATGGCTTGATAGCAGGGGTGAGAATAAAATTCGCTTTTGGGTACATTAGCAATAAAGAGCTCTTTGCGTTCGCCGCTGAATAGCAGCTGGCACCAAGTGTGGCCGAGGGTGAAGCGTTGCCCGGCGTGTATGCCTGCGTCTACCTCTGCATCGACCCAGCGCACGGTATAAACGTCCCCTTCAATTTGGCTAAGAATGGCCAGGTCTAATCCCAGGTACTGTTTTGCTTTAAGAAGGGCGTGCTGAATCTTGGCGTCTAGCGTTTCAAAAGGGTTGAAGGCGATATCGTTAAGTAACAGGAGCGCGTCGTGGTGGCTACGGAGCTGGGTTCGGGCTTCATGCTCGCGTGTGATATCGACGATAAAGCCTTCCATGATTTTGGGGTGCTTTGTATCACCCGCTACCCAGTTGCCCCGTTCTTCTACCCAGCGCCAAGTGCCGTCTCGGTGGCAAATTCGATACTCCAAATGCCAGCTTTCATTTAAGCGCTTCGCCTTGGCTATCGCTTCATCAATGAAGGGGGCATCATCAGGGTGAATCAGGTCGGCGTAGCTAATACGTGTATTGCCAAGCAAGTCACCGGCGGGGTAGCCGCTAATGCGGTCAATTTGGCCGCTGATGTAGAGCATCGTCCACTTTTCATCGGGCAGGCAGCGGTAGGTCACTCCCGGCATATTGCTTAAGAGCGAGGCAAGCTCGTCTCGGCTAGCTTGCAGGGCCTGTTGGGCGGCCACTTCGTCGGTAATATCGGCATGGGTGCCGTACATAAGCAGCGGTTCGCCTTCTGGCGTTCGGTCGAAGACTTGTCCTCTGTCGTGTACCCACACCCAGTGGCCTAATTTGTGGCGCATCCTGGCTTTACAGTCGTAGCTTTCCGTTTCACCGGCAAAGTGTGCTTTTAACAATGCTTCGGAAGTGGCTAGGTCATCTGGGTGGGCCAGGCTTAACCACGTCTCGATGGAGGTAGGTGATAACTCTTCCAGGGTGTAACCCACGATGCTTGCCCAGCGCTCATTAAACACGGTTTCGCCAGTTTGTACGTTCCACTGCCATGTCCCAACTCGGGTGCCCTCAATGACCAGCCGGGCACGGCGTTCGCTCTTCCTTAGCGCGGTGGCTAGCTCTGTTTGCGACTCGCGGTTGCCAATATCGGTTTGGATGAGTTCTTCCACCATCCCGGCCATATCACACAGCATGGCCATTTGCGCGTCGGTAAAGCTCCTGGGTTGGCTATCCATTAGGCATAGCGCGCCCACGCGTTGGCCCGAGGCGGTGTGCAATGGGGCCCCTGCATAAAAGCGTATATGTGGAGCCTTTTTAACAAGGGGAATAGCGGAAAAGCGCTCGTCGTTTAGGGTGTCTTCCACAATTAAGGGGACGCTGTCGAGAATAGCGACTCTGCAGAACGAGTGCTCCAGCGCTATTTCTTGTATGTCTAACCCCTGGCGGGATTTAAGCAGCAGCCGTTCATGATCGATAAGAGAAACCAATGCAAAGGGGGCATTAAAGGTTTGCTGAGCCAGCCGTGTCATGCGGTCAAAGCGCGCATCGATGCCATCGTTAAAGAGCGTAGTGCCTGCAAACACGCTCTGCCGTACGACATCATTCTCTGCAATCAGGGCCGTTTTCATTAGGTAACCATCGAATGAGCTGCGCTTGTGTATCGCCAAGCGTGGAGAGTATTTGAGCATTCTCATCACCGCCATAGCGCTAATGCTCTTCAGTGTGGCGGAAGTACGAGTCATACAGTGTTTCTTACGCGTCGAATATCAGATTCCTAATCGTCTGGCAATACGTATCGATGATTGCTGCATGAACTTAGTACTATTTTTACCGTGGCTAGCTACCGGCATTCGCTAAGTTGACTATGATGGGGAGTGATTTACCTAAGGTGCACTTGGCGCGATACCTAATCCGTTTGGGTATGGCTGGAGAAGCAAGGGGGGGCGCAGTGATGTATGGGATGTTTATGGTGTTGCTAGCGCTGGCGGGTTGTGTGAGTAACCCAGGTGACCGTCATCATGCGGCACCAAGCATGCAGACTGCCGCTGCCAATTATTGCGAAAGCTTGGGTGGGGAGAGGGTGACGCGCAAAAATAGCCTGGGCACAGGGCGCTACTGCCGCCTTCCTGATGGGCGGGTAGAAAACGAGTGGCAGCTGTATCGATCTGAGCGATTGGATAATGACTAGCGCTTAACAAAGTCGTGCCACTCGCGTGTCATCCAGCGTATAACTTAATTGTCATTAACAATGGAAGCGGTAGGGCTTATGGCCTGTTGATCATCTCCCCATGGCTCAAGGGTGGATATGCCGGGCGTTAGGCCAAAACGTAAGGGCAATCTAGCCGCTAGCAGGCCGAGAAACTATCTATGGGGATCTTCAACAGCGTTTTGCGTTACCGGTTCGGCTGGCTTGCTGCCTGTCTGATAGGGCTGGCTGCCCCGAGTAGTGGCCAGGCAAACGATCCGCCGAGCCCGATAATAGGTTGGGAGTACCGTTGGGGCGATTCTCCCTTGGACCAGCAGGGGGAGCCGGTATGGTTGAGAGAGGAGAGCGGGTGGCATGCCATTGAATCTCCCTCTAATCCGCCTGGGCGAGAAGGCCAGCACACAGTATGGCTGAGAACAGTCTTGCCAGAAGGAAGCTGGCATGACCCCGTGCTGCATATCACCAGCATTAATTTGATCGGGCAGATTTATCTAGATAACACGCTGATTTATGAGCATGGCAATGTTGATCACCCTCGGTTTATCGGGTGGCCTTGGCACTTGGTTGCGTTACCTGCTGGGTTTGCCGGTAAACAGCTATCGCTACGTATTTATTCTGACTATACCAGCATCGGTTTGTGGGGTGACGTAGAGGTCATTGATCGCGTTGACGCTTTTCAGAAAATGCTTCAAGGGTCGGTACAAGACTTGGCGATTGGTGCTTTTAGTCTGCTACTGGCAGCGTTGGCGGCTATTTTCACGCTCATTGGCCCGGAGCGCCGAGGGTTTGGGGCGATAGCGCTGTTTGCCTTTGCGTCTGGTTTGATGCTTCTTGCAGAAACGCCCGTACGCCAACTAGTTGCTGATGCTCCGTTAGCGTGGGATATGGTAAGGGCGACAAGCTACTTCACACTGCCTATTGCGATGGGTCTACTACTTAGCCATTGGTTGGAGGGTGCTCCCAAAAAATGGATAGCACGTCTTTGGCAGCTTCATCTGGCCTACATGGTTACCGCTATCGGCTTGGTCCATTTGGAGTCTATTAACCTCGCGCTGACGTTCCCCATCTTCGATGCGCTGTTGTTGATAACGCTGCCTTGCATGCTGTTATTAGCACTGTTTCACGTGCGCCGTTTACAGTTAGAGCAGCGATTGTTGGTGCTTAGCTTTTTGTTGTTTGCTCCGCTGATTCTCGCTGACATGCTGGTGGCCCATGGGTTGATAGCTCAGCGAGATATTCCGTTGAGCTATGCCATATTAGGGTTTTCGTTGGCGATCGTTGCCATCTCTTTATGGCATTACCGTCATACACAGCGGCAGTTGGCATCGGCAAACCAAACCCTGGAAGCGCAGGTTGCCGCCCGGACCGCTCAGTTAGATTGCTTGGTAGAGCAGCTAAAGGGGTTATCTATTCAGGATGCCCTGACCGGGCTGCATAATCGCCGCCACTTTGACACGCTGCTTAACCAAGAGGTGAGCCGTGCGCAGCGCACAGGGCACCCGCTTTCTCTATTGATGATTGATATTGATCACTTCAAGAAGGTTAATGACTGCTACGGGCATGACGTAGGTGATGCGGTATTAGTTGAGGTGGCAGCTCTATTAAGGCAGCACTTTCGGGGCAGCGATACTGTTTGCCGCCTAGGCGGTGAAGAGTTTGTGGCGCTGTTGCCTGAAACGGAAACGGTAAATGCTGAAGCGAGAGCCCAGTCCCTAATGGCGGAACTGCGTGTAAAGCCTCTCACTTATCACCAGAAATCGTTAGGGTTTATTACCCTCTCCTGTGGTGTCGCCACGTATCCTGACCACACAAAGGATCCTAAAAAGCTGCTTAAATTGGCCGACGAAGCCCTCTATAAAGCTAAAAATAGTGGTCGTGATCGCTGCATGGTGTGTGAGTGCCACCCACCCATCCATAGCGACTAACTACAGGATTACGAATCCGTTTGCCAAACGGATTGCCACTGCCAGCCATCTTTATGGATATAGGCGGCAAGCACTCGCTGCTGGTCAACATCCAGATAGTGATGAAGATCATGTGGGCTAGCCGTAATACCTGGCAGCCTGCTATACGCTTCAAGTGATGGAGTATCGGGCATGGTAGTAAATGGGGTAATAAACGCGTTGCCCAACGTGGCGATAAAGTTTTCCAGTGTTGTGATGCCCGTGGTGAGCTGCTGTTTGGTGACATTATCCATATCTGGGCAGGCAGCTCGGGCAATCACCAGGGCTTGGTAAAGCCGAGCCAGCGCTAGAGGCAGAGACTTTTGGCTACTGGGGTCGTGATAGTAGTGCAGGATGGGGTAAGCAAGATGTTGCTGGCCTAACTTACTGATCGACTGCTGTAGAGGTTGCAGTTGTTGACCTAGCCCGGTGTATCTTCCATTGCCGTGGGTTGCATGAAGAATGTGGTAAGGGCTCTCCCCAAGCGCATGGATGGATAGCGCCACATGGCGTTTTTCAGTGACATTGGAAACAATGCTCAGCATATACGTAATAGTGAGCGTGAACAGAAAAAAGCCATTCGCGGCTGCCAGGGTAGGTGCCATACGCCAAGAGTCACTTCCTGGTACATAGTCGCCGTAACCCAGTGTGGTTAGTGTGTAGCCGGTATAATACAGGCGCTCAATGAGGTTGGCTGGCACCTTGGTCGTTGCGTTCACGACGGCATCTGTGGTGCTACAAAACAGCAGCCACCAGCCGGTTAGGGCGAGTATTAGCCAGACAACGATTAACCCTACCGTTAACCAAGGCCCCACGCCGGACAGTAGCCTATGGCACTGTTTGCGTTGGTGTATTGCGAGCAGTAGCGCCCATACTTGGCTAATTAAGCGGTTGGTGACAGGGCCTGAGTGGGAGGCCGATAGCGTGGTTTTTACCGCGTCGTAGTTTGCTAGCGCGATGAGCAGTATGCCGAGCACGCCTATCCATGGGTGACCTATCATTGTGCATTCCTATGCGGGGTGGGCTGCGGGGGCATCGGTTACGCTAACCACCACTTCGTAAATTCTCCAATCGTAATGATTTAACATAGCATGCGCAGTGGCTAAATTCTCACTGAGGCGGTGTGTGTCGCGGGGGGTGATAAAAGCTTCGCCGCTAAATACATGCCCCTCTTCCCGTAGACGAACCGCAGCATTCTCTACCCAGCTGTACTGTTTTAGCTCTGTTTCTAGGGTTTCTGCCAGATGTTCGGGTTTTACTTCTGAGGTAAAGCGGGGCCGACGATCTAATAAGTCGCCAACGGCTTCTTTTAAATTTACGACACCATCTTTTGTGACATCAATGGCAATAATCGCCGCTGCCAATGCATCGGCCCACCAAAAACCAGCGCCTATTCCCACAATGCCAATAATCGCGGCTAGGCCAGTCATCCAGTCCGCTTTGCTCATTTTGCCGTCTACGTAAACGGTTTTTTCATGCACCTGAATTGCCGCTTTGGTTTGTAGATGGCCAATAATCATCGGTGGGATAACACTATAAATGAGCGCCGCAATCATTAGCCAGCCCATCCAGAATGTATGGTTAAAGAGAGTGACAGCCCCAACCGTTGGGTGCTCTTGGCTGATCAGCTTCATTATTGAGTCAAGCAGCAGCAGGCTGCCCATTAGGCTAAGGGCGGTGGCGGCACACAGAAAAGCAATCACCGTGGCGCGTTGATAACCGTAGGGGAATGTTGTGTTGGGCGGGCGGTTGCGAAAGTGCATTGCCACTAAAAAAGCGATGGGCGGGATTAATGAGAGAATATCTTCGATCCAGGCAGCCTTCATCGCTTGGCTGCTGCCCAATACCATGCTCAGCACTAAAACAATCGACACCCGGAAGCCCAGGTTCCACCACTCTAACTTAATCAAGTAATTGAGCTGGCGCTTTTTTTCAGGGGGCATGCGGTAAGGCTGACGCACCTTCATTGGGCTGCCTCCAAGCGCTGTAGGTGCGTTTCCAGGCTACCCGACTGGTGCAAATGGCGCTGGAGGGCGAGCATCAGCGCATTTTCCCCTTTGGGAAGGGCCATTACATGCTTCTCTTTTGCTAAAGTGTGGCTGGTAACTGTAAAACCATGGGCTTTCAGCCACCAAGTGGGGCCTGCTACCCAACCTTGGGTACGCTCTGGATTGGCGCTAATCACGGGGGTGGCGCCTAGCTCTTCAATTGCTTGATAAACCGTATTGAGGCGCGGTAGCGCTACGTCGCTTTGCTGAAGGGGAGGAGGAGAAGCGCGCTGCGTTTGCGTCTCTTCTGCCTTAAAACCAAGTGTGTGCTGGGTGGTGTAAAAGGGGCGGGTAGCAGCAGCTAATTGACTAATTCGCGTGTTACTTGTTAGCCCTCCCGCAACAATATCTAACTGGTGATGTTTTAGTGCTTGGAGAAGCTCATTCTCACTGCCCCATTGCCACTCAACGGTAGC
Organism: Halomonas sp. 707B3; assembly: GCF_024158645.1. Classification (NCBI taxonomy): domain Bacteria; kingdom Pseudomonadati; phylum Pseudomonadota; class Gammaproteobacteria; order Oceanospirillales; family Halomonadaceae; genus Halomonas; species Halomonas sp. 707B3. The sequence goes on along the minus strand of NZ_JAMZBE010000065.1, from coordinate 12,530 downwards.
ATTGAGTGTGTCTGCAAATGCATTAAGCAAGTCTGCTTCTAAACCCCGGGGCTGTTGATCCTGTCGAATTATCCATGGCGGGTTTTCAGTCACGCCAATATAGAGCGTGCCTCCTTCGATACTGCTCATATCCCGCTCAATATTTTTAGGGTAACGGCAGCCTAATAATGTTAAAGAAATAAATAGGCACAGCCATAATGTATAAGTTCTGCCAACTTTAAGGGTGGATAAAAATTTTTTCACAGCTGCGTAAAGCTCTTGATTGAAACAGTACTCATAGTTAACAGCCATGCTGATAACAGCATGGCTGTTCAATAACGTTAGGCGGCAATGCTGGCGCACGCATTTGCGCATTGTTGGCAGGCATTAGCGCACTCTTGGCAATGGTCAGTGCTATGCTTGGCGCACTCATCTGCGCACTTTTGACAAATGTCAGCACAGAGTTGGCAAATGTCTTTGGCATACTCGCTATCTTGCGCCATATAAGAGGCTGCTAAACGGCAGATTTGAGCGCATTGAATATCCATGCGAATGCACTCGGCCATTTTTTGGACATCCTCTTCTTGAAGGCACTGGGTGGCGCATTTGTCACAATAAGCGGCACAGATGTGGCAAGCTTCGATTTTCTCTTTAAAGTTTCCAAAATCCATCTTGATACTCCTTTTGAATAGCTATCAAAGCTAACAGTGAAATATTGAGTGCTGCTTTGTTTTTTAATCGTAGCTCATGCTGTTTGTGTCTGCTGTGCAGAGGGCATTTTTTAATCTTGTTTAACGTCTTTTCTTATAACCATTTTCCTTCATGTTTGTATGTTTGGGGATATACAGGTTCGTTAAGCAGTGGAAGATAGAATGTCAATAAATGTCACAACGCAGGGAGGAAGGGTTACTTCTATGGTTTTTTAAATCATAGTAAACCCGAAAGGCCCAGGTGGTGGGCTGCTATGAGCTCGATAAGTAGGGGTTGCCATGCGCAATAACGGCTATGTATCACAAATTAACTACCCCATTAATCCAGACGATTTTTTGATTTCTCGTACGGATGTCAATGGGTATATCACCTACGCGAACCCCCGGTTTATTGAGGTAAGTGGTTTTTCCATCGAAGAACTAATGAACGAGCCCCATAACGTGGTGCGCCACCTGGATATGCCTCCGGAGGTTTACCAGGATATGTGGTCGACACTGCGCGAAGGACTCTCATGGCAGGGGTATGTTAAAAACCGGCGTAAAAATGGCGACCACTACTGGGTTCACGCCAATGTTGTCCCTGTGGTGGACAATGGAGAGCTGCAGGGGTATGCCTCGTTACGTTCCTACGCAAGTGAGCAGAAGACCCGCTATTTTGAGCAGATCTATCGCCAAATGCGCGAAAAAAGCTGCCCTTACTACCTGAAACGTGGCCACTTAAAGCGCCGTGGTATCCGTGGCAAACTGCCAACCGTGAACTGGAATGGTGTTAAGGCACGCATCTTACTGGCTACTTTTGCGAGTATGCTGTTGCTGGGGACTGGTCTGTTCATCAACCAGCGCTTTTCTATGTCGAATTGGCAGCTAGGGGGGATGGCGGTAGGGCTGGGTACTCTCATTTGGACCGTGAACATACTGCTACTAGGTGGGCTTGAGCGCTCCCTGGGTGCCATTAAGGATATTGCGCTGCAACTCGCTGCCGGCAATCTCAACATGGTGATTCCTTCGTCACGCAGCAAGGCGATGCGCCAAACGTTGGGCGCACTACAGCTTATGCGCCGTTCTCTGCTCTCTACGGCAAGCGATATCCAGCGCAATATGGAGGCCATAGGGCCGGTGGTAAACCATATTCTTAGTAACAATACCAATATGGCGAACCGTCTTGAGCAGCAAGCATCCGCTGTGCAGCAAACGGCGGCCAGCATGGAGGAAATCTCAAGTACGGTGCGCCAGAGCGCTTCAAATGCGCAACTCGCCAGTAAGGCTGCAGATACCAATCTGGCGGAAGTAAGCACCGCATCGCATTTGACCGATGAACTGGTTCATGCCATGGAAACGCTCACCAAGCAGTCTGAGCGTATGAAGCATATGGTGCAGACGATTGATGCGATTGCGTTCCAAACCAATATATTAGCGCTAAACGCTTCCGTAGAAGCGGCTCGCGCGGGCGAGCATGGGCGAGGATTTGCCGTTGTTGCCCAAGAGGTGCGTAAACTCTCTAATCAAACGGCCGAAGCCGCCAAAGAAGTGCAGCGCATGATTGTGGATACCAATCAAAGTGTTATAACCAGCGTGGCCCATACCCGGGAAACCCAGGCGGCCACCCAGCGTATCCGCAATGCCAGCCAGCGCGTGAACGACTTAATGGAAGAGATTAGCCGAGCGGCTAGAGAACAGAGCGACGGTGTTGCGCAAATTGGCCTAGCCATTGCTGAGATTGACAGCACGACTCAGGCTAGCGCATCGGATATGGAGAGTTACCGCCGCGTGGCAGATACGTTAAGTGGCGAAGCTGCCGCATTAACCAACAGCGTGAATGCCTTTAGAACATCCCGGAGCGGGGAGCTGCCGCCAGTGGCGTTGGGTCACCCCCCAGAGCAGCGGGATGAAAGGACAACGGTGAAAGCGCTGCCCCGGAATAAAGCGGCGACTGAAGAGTGGGAGCAATTCTAAGCCCGCCCTGACCGCCACCCACGGCGGTGTAAGCGCTGCCGTGGGTGTTGGTGTTAGTACTTATTGTGCCAATGGTTCAAGCCAGTAAGCGGGCGTTTAACGCTCTTTCTTTACTAGGCACGTTTCTGTTAACTGATCGAGCCGGTCGTAACCCAAGAGTCCAACCGCCCGATCAATTTCGGCGTTCAGAATGTCTATCGGCTACCCACTTTACGGGCGTATGCGCGGCTTAGCTGAACTACGTGGTGTAGAGCTGGCGGTGCGACAGTTAACGGCTTGATTCCATTAGCCCCGCAATGACCGCTGGCAGCTCGTGGGCGTGGTGGATACCCACCGCGCCCTCGGGCGTGCTCTCTTCGTTGGGAAAGTGGTTGAGGTGGATAACCTGCATACCCGCTGCCAAGCCTGCTTCTACACCCACCGCCGCATCATCAATGACAATGCAGTGCTGTGGGGCAAAGCCCATGGCAGCCGCTGCTTTACGATACAACTCTGGGTCTGGCTTCCAGACATTGAGGGTGTAAGCGCTGAATAACTGGCCTTGAAAGTGGTCTTCCAGCTGTGTGCTTTCTAGCGCGCAGCGGATTTTGCGCTCAGGGCCGTTGGACACCACCGCTTTGGGGTAGCTCTTTAACTGCGCGAGCGCATCCGGTATGCCTGGGATGGCCACCAGCTCGGCGCGCATGCGTGCTTCCATACGAGTCCGCATTCCTGCCTCAAGCTGGGTAAGCGCTTCCTCTGTTAACTTGTGGAAACGATGCTCCAACGTGTGAACGATGGTATGGAAGCGCACGCCACGAAACTCCTCCATATACTGCTGTGCCGAGAAGGGCAGGCCAAACTCGGGGAAGATCTCACCCATTACGTCAGCAAGAAGTATTTCGCTATCCACTAGGGTGCCGTCGCAGTCGAATAGAAGGCAGAAGTGCGAGGGTGTGCTGTGGCCTGAACTCATTGATTCACCTCTTCGTTCACAAGGCTGATCGGCGGCTCCCCCTGTAGTGCCAAACGGATGTTATCGACCGCACGCTGGGCCATGGCCTCGCGGGTTTCATGGGTGGCGGAGCCGATGTGAGGGAGGGCGACCACATTAGGCATGTGAGGCAGTGGCGATGAAGCGGAGAGCGGTTCATGCTCAAAGACATCCAGGCCTGCGGCTTTGATCACCCCGTTTTCTAGGGCATTGATCAAGGCGCTTTCATCAACCACCTTGCCACGGGCAATATTGATAAAGATAGCGGAGCGCTTCATCAGCGCGAACTGTTGGGCACCGATCAGCCGTTCAGTCTCGGCGGTCAGCGGGACGGTAACGCAGATAAAATCAGACTCGGCCAGTAATTCATCCAGTTCACGGCGCGTAGCTCCGAGTTGTTGTTCTATTGCGGGCTTGGGTGAAGCGTTGGAGTAGAGTATCTTCATGCCAAAACCTAGAGCGCCGCGCTTGGCAACGGCCTGCCCTATGCGGCCAAATCCCACCATGCCCAGCGTTTTGCCATGCACATCGCTGCCATATAGCGCGGGGCCAACACTGGCCTGCCACTGATCGGCCTTGACCCACTCTGCTAACTCAACGACCCGCCTTGCGGTGGCCATAATCAGTGTAAAGCCAGTATCAGCGGTGGTTTCGGTGAGTACATCGGGTGTGTTGCACAGCATGATACCGCGACGGGTCAGTTCATCGACAGGGATGTTGTCGTAACCCACCGATATAGTCGAGATGACTTCAAGCTTGGGCGCTGCATCCAGTAATTCGGGGGTAATCGCAAGGCCAGAACCGATAATGCCATGGGCTTCTGCTAGGTAGTGGCGATTGTCGGGAGCGTCCAGCGACATCGCTTTAGATAGCTGGGTGACTTCGAATAGATGCTCTAGGGTGGCTAACTGAGCGTCACTGAGTTGGCCTTGCACGATCAGGCGTTTTTTCATTGTTATCTCCTTGGGTGATGTAAGCCGCTGGTATTAAAAGGTCTGTTCTGCCTCTAGCGCTTGAAGTTGCGGGCGGTGGGGGAGGCCTTCCATATCGCCAATCACTTGAATGGCTTGCGCTCCAATCAGATTGCCCCGTTGGGCGGCTTGGCGGGCCGAGCAGCCGTCGAGCAGCGCACTAATAACACCCACCGCGAAGCCATCGCCTGCGCCTACGGTATCCACCACTTCCGCTACATGGCAGCCCTCAACGGTAATGCTTTCCTCCTGGCCGGCTAGGGTACCGCGGTAGTAGCTGCCTTCTGGCCCAAGCTTGATGATGACCGCTGAAGCGCCTTGATCCAGATAGTAGCCTGCTATGTCGTAGGGCGTTTTCTGACCAGTGAGTAACTGGCCTTCCGATAACCCGGGAAGTACCCAGTCCGCTAGTGAGGCAAGTTCATTAAGCGTGTCGCGCATCTTCGTCTCACTGGGCCATAGGGAAGGGCGAAGATTCGGGTCAAAGGAGATCGTGGCTCCCCGAAGGCGCGCCTGCTCCATGATATGACGGGTTAGCTGGCAGGCGCTGTCTGAAAGGGCGGGTGTGATGCCGGTGGCATGGACATGCCGGAGTGCATCGAAATCTACGCCGTCGGCATCGTTAGGAGAAAGATGGCTGGCGGCGCTGCCGCGCCTGAAATAGGTAACTTTTGGGTCGGCTCCTCCGCTGGCGCGCTCTTTGAATAGCAGGCCAGTAGGGTGCTGAGAGTCGGTATGGATATGTCGGCCATCGATACCTTCGGCTTCCAGCGCTTGGCGAATAAACTGACCAAAACCGTCGTTGCCTACCCGGCTTAACCAACTGACATGAAAACCCAGCCGAGCAAGGCCAATCGCGACGTTATTATCCGCACCCGCCAAACGGCGCTGAAAATGCTCAATATCCGCCAGGGTGCCTGTGGTGTTTGCCACAAACATTGCCATGGCTTCGCCAAAAGTAAGTACGCTGGGTGAAGAAACAGAGTGTGTCATTAGTAGCCTCAAAACTTATTTGATAGTGGCGGTATCGTTATTAGGGTGACAAGTGAGCAGAGGGGTCTATCAACTGAGTGCTGCCCCGTGGAATAAGTACTGGCGGGTGATGGTGCTGCACTTCCTTCGCGGCCTTGGAAGGGAGGGTTTGATGGAGTAGGTAAGTGACGGCCGCGCTGCCGATTGCATCGGTTGGCTGGGCGAGAGTAGTGATGCCGGGGGGTACCAGTTCGCACCAGTCGAGCTCATCTATGCCTATCAAACCCACCTCTCCCATGGCGACCTCTAAATGTTGAAAGCAGCGCGTCATGGCAAGCGTGGCATTGCCATTGGCACACAGCACGGCACAGGGGACCCCCCGGTTTTTTTGGATAAAGTCGCGGAGTGCCGGGATTGCTTTTTGCTCTTCAAGGCTAGTTAATATGGCGCTATCCAACCCTAACGAGGCGCTTTGCTGCTGGAAGCGTTGCAGGCGTTCTTGACGGGCGCTGGCTTGCTCTGGGGCCTCACTAACGTAAAGCACGCAGCGATAGCCCTGATGGCATAGGTGGTTGAGTGCCATATCAATGGCAAGCGCATTATCAAGGCCAATCACCGGGGCGCTGATTTCGCCTACTTCACGGTCGATCAATACCAGCGGTAAACCACTGCGCATAATGGTTTGCAGTAGTTGTTGAGGTTGTCCCGCTGCGTTTACAACCAGCCCCTCTACCTGGTAGGCCGCTAGAGAAGCCAAATGGCGTTGCTCTAGGTTGGGGTCGTTATCCGTATTGCAGACAATCAGTGCATAGCCGTGTTTACGTGCCGCCACCTCGACACCGTGGACGATGGCCACGGAAAACGGGTTGCGTATATCGGCTACTAGCATACCCAAAAGCCGGGACCCGCCACCTTTTAGGCCGCGTGCCATTAAATTGGGCTGATAGTGAAGAGCATCAGCGGCCTGCTTGATGCGCGCTTGAAGTGCAGGCGAGAGCTTGTGACGTTCCGGCCCAAAGTAGCGGGAAACGCTCGTTTTTGAGGTATTCGCTACATTGGCGACTTCGATTAGCGTAGCGCGAGTAGTAGGCGGCATAGGTGATTTGATGGCTCTTTTTGTAATGGTAACGTTCCCATTTTGATTTTTACACTAAGCACTCCTGGCAAGAAAGGCAATAGACCGAGTGAAGGATCCGCCACCTCGCTGCCTGATGGGTATGGCTTGGCGAGCGTTAACGATACAAGCAAGGTAAACTACGCGGCTTTGATATTGCGCTCGTTGTGATCATTCAGGCCTACATGCATGCACCCGACCTACGAATTAACCGACGCTGGCGACCGCTACTTTGATGGCTTGGCAGATAAGTTCTCTCGCTCGCTCTACCAAGCACCCCGGGGCGAGCTGCGCCTCGCGATGCTGGATTATCTTCTGCCGCAAATGTTGCACTTAAAGGCCCAGCCCGTGCTGGATGTCGGTGGTGGGTTGGGGCAGCTCTCCGGTTGGTTCGCGGCACGCGGGCACACTGTCAGCATGGCAGAGCCTTCCCACGATATGCTGGCCCACGCTAAGGCGTGGCACGCTCAGCAAGAGGCCGCTGCGGTGTGGCCTCCGGGGCAGCTTCGCTATGTGGAAGCTCCTCTACAGGCGCTGACGAGCCAAGCCCCCGGCCCCTGGCCGCTGATCACCTGCCACGCGGTATTGGAGTGGTTGGGCCATCCTGAGCAAGCGCTGCAAACCCTGGCAACGCTGCTGGCGCCTGGTGGTCAACTCAGCCTGATGGTGTTTAACCGCGACGCGCTGCGCTTTTCTAACGTGGTGAAGGGCAACTATCAAAAAGCCTTGAGTGACCAGTTAGAAGGCAAGGGCAAGCGCCAGCGCTTAACGCCGATCTCCCCAGTTACCCATGATGAGATTTGCCAGTGGGTGGGCCAGAACGGCTTACATATCGAGAGCGTTGCGGGTATCCGTATTTTTCAGGATTACGTGCGCCAGGCCCCAGAGAAGGCAAGCGATCAAGCAACACTGCTGGCGCTTGAAAAGCAGTACTGCCAGCAAGACCCTCATTGGCGCTTAGGCCGCTATTTACTTTATACCGTTACCAAACCTGAGGCTGATGTATGAGTGCACAACTGCCCGCCTGCCAACTGCTTGAACGTTACTATGGGCAGGCCGCCCGGTTATGGCCTGTCGCGCCCCCGGAAGATACATGGCTACTGACCCACTCCACCGCGATGGTGAGCGACAACGTCGCTCTGCGGCAGCAGTGGCAGGCCAGCGGGCGCCTAGCCGTTAGCCCTTTCGAGCCGTTCGACTACCTACCCGACGGGCAGGTGGTGCTGTTCTGGCCCAAAGCCCACCAGCTAGGCAAATGGTGGCTTGAGTGGCTTTGCCACGTGCTGCCTGACAATACGCCGCTCGATATCGTCGGTGAGCACCAAGGGGGCATCAAACGTGTTCCCAAGATGCTGGACGAGCTGGGCATGAGCTGTGACAAGCTCGATAACGCCCGCCGCTGCTCGCTGTTTGCCACCCGCACGGTGAAAAGGGAAGCGCCCGATAGTGCCTGGCAAACCTTTGATGCCCTGGATATGCGCTTAGTGAGCCATCCTGGCGTGTTTGGCCATGGCAAAGTCGACGAAGGAACGCAGCTACTGCTGCAAGCCCTAGAAGAAGCACTACCGAAAAAAACGCTGAAAGTGCTGGATATGGGCTGTGGCGACGGCATTATCAGCGCCTGGCTGGCTAAACGTGGCCATGTGGTCACGGCTGTCGATGTCAGCGCCTTCGCCGCCGAAGCCTGCCGCCGCACCCTTCATGAAAATGAGCTGAAAGGCACGGTGCTGGAGAGCGACGTTTACTCCGCGCTGGAGGGTGAGCGGTTTGATGTGATTATTAGCAACCCGCCGTTTCATCAGGAGCGTGATATCAGCTATGGGCCTAGCACACGTTTGATCGACGAAGCGGCTGAGCACCTTTGCGCAAAAGGGCAGCTCATTCTGGTAGCCAATGCGTTCCTGCCTTACCCCGAGCGGTTGCAGCGCGCCTTGGGTGAGTTTGAGACGCTGTCTGATAACCGCCGTTTTCGAGTTTACCGTGCCTTCAAATAGCCTCATGCAGTAATTTTGCAACTATGCTGCGAAGAGAGAGCTTTTGATGGCGAGGGAAAGACGATGACAAGCAGTGGTCGTAACGTGGCGGTGTTAGGCAGCGCTTTATTACTGGGCGGGCTATTAGCGCTCGGCTTGGTGTGGAGTGGTAGCTATCTAAAGAGTGCTGCTGAAGTGTGGCAGCAGTCCTCAAGAAGCGTCACCGTTCGTGGATTGGCGGAGCGGCAGGTTGAAGCGGATATGGTGCTGTGGCCGCTGAACTACACGGTCAATGCTAATTCGCTTTCAGATCTTGAGGGGCAGCTATCCCAACACGAGCAGCTCATTCGCGAATTTTTGGAAGCGCGTGGTTTTGAAGCCGCACAGGTTAGCGTTACGCCGCCCCGTATTACCGACCAGTTCAGTCAAACCTACGGAGGCGAGCGCCCCGATGAGCGCTATCGAGCGGAAGCCACGCTGCTACTGCGCACCGATAACGTGAGTGGGGTGATCGCTGCCGTACCTGAAGCCACCGCACTGGTGCGCCAAGGTGTGCTGCTCTCGCCCAGCTATGAGTATCGCACTGAGTTCCTGTTTACCGGCCTGGATGCCATCAAGCCGGAAATGATCGCCGAAGCCACCGCCGATGCTCGTAATGCCGCCCAGCAGTTTGCGGAAGATTCTGGCAGCGGCGTCGGTGGTATTCGTCAAGCAACCCAGGGCTACTTCTCCATCGATGATTTGGATAGCTATACGCCCCATATTAAGCGCATCCGCGTTGTGACTACGATCGATTACGCACTAGAAGAGTAGCTCTATCGCTCAGCATCACGGCCCTTTGCGGCTGATCACGTTGATTGGGTGGCAGGTTTGCCATAGTGAATGGCTGTCACGGTGTAAAACGTTTCGCCATTGGGGGTGAGCACCGTAACGTCGTCATCGACCTCTTTGCCCAGCAGCGCCTTCGCCATGGGAGCATCGATGCTAATCCAGCGCTTTTGGGTATCGAGCTCATCATGGCCCACGATCCGAAGCTGCAGGGCTTCTCCCTCTTCATCCTCCAAGCTTACGTACGCGCCAAAAAAGATCTTGTCGGTATTGGCGGGCAGACGATCCACCACCTGCAGTTCATCAAGCCGTTTGGTTAAATAGCGGATGCGGGCAATGACACGGTTTAGCTCTTTCTTGTTATAGGTGTAATCCGCGTTTTCGCTGCGGTCGCCAAGGGCAGCGGCTTCGCCCACTTTCGCTGATAGCTCCGGGCGTTTTACCCGCGAAAGGTGATCCAAAATGCCGCGCAGACGGGCGGCACCTTCTGCAGTAATCAAATTGCTTTTAGGCTCTTGGCGAGGATCTTTGGCCGGATCCCGCCAGCGGGTCATGTTGCGACCTTTCATGGGTGAATGCTCTCCTAAAGGGCTCTCCCGGAAGGTATAAGCTTACGGTATGGGAACGTTGTATAACAAAGACGCGATTCTCTGGCGAATCATTCAAACGTTCGTTACATTGACTAGGTAAGCCGATGCTTGGCTTGAAGAGGCTTATAAATACAGCCGTTACAACAACAAACCTGGAGTGACTATGCGCGCTATTCCATTTTCCCGCCTATTAATCGCCGCAGCCTTTGGCAGTACGCTGGCTCTGGCACCTCTCAACGCCTCAGCATTTGAAGGGGAAGTCTTCTCGCTGAAAAACCGCTGGGAGCACACGGTAACGGAGATGCCTGCCAACCAACGGGAAGAGACGCTAAAAGCGCTCGCCAGCGAAGCCGAACAGCTAGCAAGCCAGCATCCTAATGAAGCCGAGGTGCTGATTTGGCAGGGCATTGTGCTGGCCTCTTACGCCCGCGAGCGCGGCGGTTTGGGGGCTTTGGGTACGGCCGGTGACGCTCGTGATGTGCTGGAGCGTGCCATTGAGATTGACCCCACCGGTGGCAACGGCTCGGCCTATGTCACGCTGGGCGCATTATATGACCGTGCCCCAGGTCGCCCGCTGGGATTTGGTAACAGCGATACTGCCGAGCGCATGTTCCAGCGCGCGCTTGAGCTTCGCCCCGACGGCATCGACGTGAACTACTACTACGCGGCGTTTTTAAAAGAAGAGGGCAATACTCAGGCGGCACGGGAGCATGCCCAGCGCGCGGTGAACGGCACGGCCCGAGAGAATCGCCAAGTGTCAGATGAAGCGCTACGCCGAGATGCGCAAACGCTAATGAACCAGCTTTAAAGCAGCCGTGAGTTAAAACTCCCCAGTTGAAGTACGCGGTTAAGCACCGCATTGGCATTCCCGGTGAACAGCATTGATAATAGTTCGATTGTTATCATCGGGAGTGCCGTATGGGCCCTACGCTTGGTCGTGATGATGTCGAACTCATCCAACGCGATACCCTTTATCAAGGTTTTTTTCGCCTAGAAGCCCTGGAGTTGCGCCACCGGCTGTTTGAAGGCGGCTGGAGCGCTACTATGCGCCGAGAAGTGCATAACCGTTTCGATGCAGTGGGTGTGCTACTGTACGACCCGCCCCGTGATGCCCTGGTACTCATCGAACAGTTTCGCGCTGGGGCAATTGACGACCCGACCTCCCCCTGGAAATTAGAACTCGTGGCAGGCTTGGCAGATAAGGATGAATCCCTGGAAGACGTAGCCCGTCGAGAAGCCATGGAAGAAGCGGGTTGCCAAGTGGGGCAATTAACCAAGCTGCATACCTACTACCCAAGCCCGGGTGCCTGCAACGAACGTGTGACGCTCTTTTGCGGGTTGGTGGATACTCACGGCTTAGGCGGTGTGTATGGGGTCGAAGATGAGCACGAAGATATCCGCGTGCACATTGTAACGTTTACCAACGCTTGGGAACTCCTAGAGCAGGGAAGACTCGACAACGCCATGTGTTTGATTGGGCTGCACTGGTTGGCAGGGCAGCGGGCATCATTGCGTGCTGCCTCTCAACGAGCAGCGCTTTTCAACAAGGATACCAAGCGAACCCAGTAAGGAGTCATCATGGCAAGAGCCGCCTACGTCACCGATTTAAAAACTCTGCAGGGCGAATGCAGCGCCAACTATCTGCGCCTTCTGCGCCTAGTAGGGGATATGGAGAGCGGTCAGCGCCGTGATATCGCACTACGCAGCGACCATCAGCACTTTGGTGACCTGCATTTAGCGATACTGCAGGAAGCGCCCTATACCACCCTGGTAGAAGTGACCCAGAGCGGGCCGCTGGACGCAGTGATCGAAGGCCCGCGCATGCGCGTACATCTCTACCATGATGTGCGTATGGCGGAAGTGATCGACTTCCAACGCGAGCGCCATTTTAGCGGCCGCTATCGCTACCCCAATGCCCGCATGCACCAGCCGGATGAAAAGCTGCAGCTCAACTGCTTCCTGGGTGAGTGGTTGGCCCACGGGCTGGCCCACGGCCATGCCGTGGACATGCCCGAATTGCGTTGATGGAATGTTGTTAATGGAGCTACTGTCATGAGGCTGATTCAAATCACTGATTCCCATCTTTATGCCGATAAGCAGGCACGCTCCCGGGCGGGAATTCCCTGGCAGCAGTTTCAGCGTGTGCTGGAGGCTGTGATTACTGAACGACCCGATGTCGTCGTGTTCACGGGTGATATCAGTCAGGATGAAACCGCCGCTTCCTACGCCCTTGCTTGCGAGGCGCTTTCGGCGCTGCCATGCCCGTGGTTCTGGATTGCTGGCAACCATGACCAGCCAGAGCTGATGGCCGCCGAACATCCGCTGCTAGAGGAAGTGGACTTGGAGCAATGGCGCTTACTGCTGCTCAACACCCAGGTAGTGGGCAAACCCCACGGCGAGCTGGGGAGTGAGGCCTTGAGCGCTTTGGCAGAACGGCTCGAGCAAGACGACCGGCCAACTCTTATTG
>NZ_JAMZBE010000064.1:0-20415 GCF_024158645.1 Halomonas sp. 707B3 | reverse complement strand
CGGGCTTGCGAAAGCCAACTTGCACGGGGCGAATGATCAAAAAGTGCTCGCTGGCGGTGATAGGGAAAGTGTCGGCGCCGGCTTCACGGATTCAGGATGATAATAAGCGCCTTCGGTTTTGATGAGTGAGCCACGCTGGCAAGCCAAACGCTTTCAAAGCCGAATTGACCGCTATGTGATCATCCTTGAGCCATGCAGCGATTGTCGTTAGCACGACAAAGCAAAACGTCTTGCATCAACCCTCCCTGCTCTTGCTTCTATAACTTTGCATTAGCCATCACTCCGACGGACGTTCTTCAGCGCCCGGATTAATGGTTCTAACCACAACGCGTTAATTATTGAGCCACAGTCGCCGCGATATAACTTTATCAACAGATAAAACTCACTATCTAAACCTTTACGGAACTGCCAACAAATTTATTTTAAATGATTGATTTAATTATATTTAGCTATGCTTTTTTGTTCATCCAGCCAGCCAAGGACAAAAAAACAGCACAGGGATCACATCCTCAACCTTTCAGGGCGATATTCAACCTAAATAGTCCTTCATGTCAATAGGTCGTTACCCAACCATTCAGGTCTACATGGAGGATAGTGTGAATAAAATTGAACAGGAACGGCTAGCCAGTAACATCGGCCGGGCTATCGCCAAACAGCGAATACGCAGCCAATTGACCCAGGAAGAAGTCGCTGAACGATTAGGGGTTGGCAATGAAGCCGTTTCAAGAATTGAACGCGGTCGGGTCATCCCTAACACCATACGCTTATTTGAATTAGCCGAGATATTCAATTGCGATGCAGGGGAGTTATTAGGTCAAGCAAGCGTTCATGTGGACGATCAAACTAAAAGAATAAAAATGCTATTAGCGCCTTTAACGTACCAAGATCGGCAACTAATTCTTGATATCCTTGAAAGCTTAGCGACGCGTTTCCATCAAAATTCCTCGGCAGAGGAGTAGCTCGTCGGGTGCCTTTCTCTTCTATTTGCCGCACGTTTCTCCTCTACAGCAAAGCCCCTATCACCACCACCCTAACCACAGCTGTGCCGCCACTTGTAGTATCTTGGTGGTTCTTGGCGGTTCATGCTATAGGTACATACCATTACGCCACTATTGCTTTATCACTCCCGCTATCGTGAGGGCCTATGCTAAACACTACCACCTGGAATCGCCTTCGCTATAGTGTCTATGCCCCTCTGTATGATGTCGTGGTATCGCGAGCCCTGCGCAAGCCACGCCGTGTGGCACTTGGCCAAGTAGACTGGGAACCCGGCATGCGAGTTTTATTGGTAGGTGCTGGCACAGGCTTAGATCTACACTTTCTACCTCATGAGCTGGAGATACATCTTACTGATCTAACCCCTGCCATGGTCAAACGTGCCCGCGCACGGGCCGAGCGCTATCAACGCGATGTCTCCTGCCGAGTCATGGATGCCACCACGTTAGAGTATCCAGATGAACACTTTGATGTCGTCGTCATGCACCTTATTTTGGCGGTGATGCCAAACCCTGAGCTGGGGCTCGCTGAGGCCTATCGCGTTCTCAAACCCGGTGGGCAGCTATGCGTCATGGATAAATTTCAGCCAGACGCTCAAGCTGCTGGCCTGAGCCGCCGAACCTTAAATGTGCTGACCTCATTTCTCGCCACCGATATTACTCGCCAAGCAACACCACTATTACAACAGGCGGGCTTCCGCATTCGCCACGATGAACCTGTACTCATGAATGGGCTATTTCGTGCACTGCTGGCGGCTAAGTAGCGACGTCTCATTGCAGATAGTGCCACACACCCTCCACAGCTATCTCTGCTATGTATGATAGTGGTAGAGTTATATAGGCGACACTTCTCTATACTCACTAACTGTCCAGGTGCCTCTATGCCCAAAGCTGCTATAAAACGCTTTCGCCACCTGTGTGATGATGAACAGTCACGGGTCATCGAAATGGCCTGGGAAGATCGAACGCCGTTTGACGCCATCGAAAGGCAGTTTGGTCTAGGTGAACCAGAGATCATAGACATCATGCGCTATCAGCTTAAACCAGGGTCATTTCGCTTGTGGCGACAGCGAGTGACAGGCCGCACCACCAAACATAGAGCGCTTCGCTCGCCTGATATCATACGCGGCTACTGTCCTACCCAATACAAACGCTGAGCACACACCTGATCACTCTCTATCCCGGCAGAGACATATTTTCACCGCCCCTTTATTGTTATATTATCACATAACATTCTTGCCTAAAGGTGCCATGATTATGTCTGCGTTCCCTCCCTTACCCGTGACCGTGCTTTCCGGCTTTTTAGGTGCCGGTAAAACCACCGTGCTCAATCATATCCTGGCGAACCGTGAAGGCCGCCGGGTGGCGGTGATCGTTAACGATATGAGCGAAGTGAACATTGACAGTGCGTTAGTACGAGGCGGTCCTGGCGAGTCGATGCTGGACAGCGATATAGCCCTCAACCGCAGTGAGGAACGCCTCATCGAGATGAGCAATGGCTGCATTTGCTGCACGCTACGTGAAGATCTCCTGATTGAGGTCGGCCAGCTCGCTCGTGAGGGCAAGTTTGATTATCTCGTGATTGAGTCTACTGGTGTATCCGAACCACTTCCCGTGGCCGAAACCTTCACCTTTGAAGATGAAAGCGGCCAGAGCCTTTCCCAAGTCGCCCGGCTAGACACCCTAGTGACGGTGGTAGATGGCGCTAACTTCCTCACACAATACCAGGAAGCGAAAAGCCTTGAAGAAGTAGGAGAAAGCCTGAGCGAAGAGGATGAGCGCAATGTTGCTGACTTATTGGTCGACCAAATTGAGTTTTGTGATGTCCTGCTAATTAGCAAGACCGATTTGATCACTGAAAAAGAGCTGGACGCCCTCAAAGCGATTCTACGTTCGCTCAACCCCGAGGCAGAGCTAGTACCCATTCGCCAAGGCGGCGTACCGTTGGAGAAAGTGCTGGATACCGGAAAATTCAACTTTGAACGCGCTCAGCAAGCGCCTGGCTGGCTCAAAGAGCTACGTGGCGAACACATACCCGAAACCGAAGAGTACGGCATTGGCAGCTTCGCCTACCACGCTCGCCGCCCCTTTCACCCTCAAAAGTTTCACGACCTGTTAAACGCCGAATGGTTTGGCAGAGGCCTGCTGCGCTCGAAAGGCTTCTTCTGGCTGGCGACTCGCCCTCGCTATGCGGGCCAGTGGAGCCAGGCAGGTGGCATTGCCCATCACGGCCCGGCGGGCGTGTTCTGGAAAGCCATTCCTGAAGCCGACTGGCCAGAGGACCCAGAGTATCGCCAATTCATTATGGAGAAGTGGCAGGAGCCGTTTGGCGATATGCGCCAAGAACTGGTGTTTATCGGCCAGAACCTAGATGAGACCAAAATGCGTGAAGCGCTGGACGACTGTTTACTCAGCGAGGCCGAACTATTAGAAGGGATGGAGACATGGCAGCAGTTGCCCGATCCATTCCCGGCCTGGGAGTAAAAGCACCACTTCACACCGACACCACCTCAGCACTGGCCGGATGCGCCAACGCCTGCCAGGCGTCGTAGGTGGTAAAGAACACTTGGCCGGTGAGCTCGTGGTAAAACGCCGTGTGCTTTAGGCGATCCATCACCGGCCCTTTCACCTCGGCCAAGTGGAGCATGGCACCGGCGTCTTTCAGCCGACCGTTGATCGCCTCCAGGCTCTCCAGGGCCGAAGCATCGATGACATTCACTGCCTGACAGGTGAGCACAATGTGCTTGATCGACGGCGAGCGGGCGGCCAGCGCCATGACGGTATCTTCGAGATAGCGGGCGTTGGCAAAATAGAGGCTTTCATCGATGCGCAGCATGGCCACATGCTCGTCGGTTTCGACCTGATGGCGCTTCACATTACGAAAATGCTCGGTGCCCGGCACCCGCCCTACCACCGCACTATGGGGCTGGCTGGTGCGGTAAAGGTGTAGCCCCAGCGAGAGCACCACCCCGCTGATAATGCCCACTTCCACGCTGTGCAGAAGGGTCAGCAGCAAAGTAGCGACCATCGCCACCCCGTCGCTGCGGGAGTATTGCCAGGTCCGCTTTACCGCAGTCAAATCAATCAACGTCCCCACTGCCACGATAATCGTGGCGGCCAGCGTGGCAGTGGGTAAAAAGGCAAGTAAGTCAGTGAGTAGCAGCGTGGCCAACACAATCCCAAGCGCTGTAAAAGCTCCCGCCAGCGGCGTTGCTGCCCCGGCTTCAAAATTGACCACCGAGCGCGAAAAACCGCCCGACACCGGCGAGCCACCGCTAACGCCAGCGCCAAGATTCGCCATGCCGAGCGCAATCAGCTCTTGGTTGGGGTCGATACGCTGACGACGCTTGGCGGCCAGGGTCTGCGCCACGGACACCGACTCCACAAACCCCACCAAGCTAATCAGCAGCGCCGCCGGCAACAGGCCGAGCCAGAGCGATTGATCCAGGCTCGGCAGCGTAATGGCAGGCAAGCCACTGGGCACAAAGCCCACCACATCGACCCCGCGTTGCTCCAGTTGGAAGCCCCAGGCCAGCAGCGTGGTCACCACCACGGCCGAAATAGGCGCGGCTTTGACGATTAACCCTGCCCAACTGGCAGGCATTCCCAGCTTGGTCAGCCAGCCATTCAGGCGCTTGCGACACAACCATAGATACACCCACACGCCAAGGCCAATCAGTAGCGTTATCACATTCACCTCCTGCCACTGGCCCAATAGCGCTTGCAGCAGGTCCACCACGTTATGACCAGAAGCCTCGACACCAAAAATGTGCTTCAACTGGCTAATCGCGATCAAAATCCCCGAGGCGGTCACAAACCCGGAGATCACCGGATGGCTGAGAAAGTTGACTAAAAAGCCCAGCCGAAGCACGCCCATCACGATGAGAATGAGCCCTGAGAGCGCGGCCAGCACCAGTGCCGCACCGATATATTCCGGGCTGCCCGGCGCGGCAAAACTGCTCAGCGCCGAGGCCGTCATGAGTGCTGCCACAGCCACCGGCCCTACTGCCAAACTCGCGCTGGTGCCAAAGATGGCGTACAGCACCAGCGGCAGCATGCTGGCGTAAAGCCCCATTTCCGGCGGCAACCCTGCCAGCATGGCGTAGGCCAGCGCTTGCGGCACCAGCATCAGCGTGACGATCACCGCGGCAAGTACATCCCGCGTGAGCAAGCCCCGATGATAGGTTCGCAGCCAGCCGATTAGCGGCACCCAGCGCTCAATGATCATGATGCAGCCTCTTAATAGGTATCTGCTGATACGGGCCTTCGTATTAGGATTTCACGCGTCTTCGATTTTTATTGGGCGCTCCGTTCAAGACCTTGGCGCTGATCCTCCAAGTCCACCCCTGCCGCATGGGCCGCTGAAAACAGTTCCGCCAAATCGCACTGCTCGTGCTGACGCTTGGCGTAGGCCCACAGGTGCGTGGCCCGCTTACCTGAGCGGCAAAATGCCAATAGCGGGCGCGGCAGCTGTTGAAGCGCTTCAGCAAAGGCGCGGATGTCAGCTTCGCTGTACTCGCCTGGTTTCACGGGGATATGCACCCAGTCAAGGCCAAGCTGCTCAGCTTTTTCGCAGTAGCGCGCCTCGTCGGGAAAGTCCTCGCTCTCACCCTCGATGCGGTTACACACCACCGCGTTGAAACCACGGGTTTTTACCTCCTCCAACTCATCCACCGCCAGCGCTGAGGTGATCTCAACGCCTGGCTCTAATGGCTTCGTTTGCATGACCACACCTCCTATTGGTTTGGATAACATCAATCCCAGGCCGCACCTTCCAGGGCATCCAGGGGGATTTTTAGATAGCGCTTGCCGTTGGCTTCTGGTTCCGGCAAGCGACCACCGCGAGTATTCACCTGCAGCGCGTGCAAAATCAGCTTGGGCATGGGCAGCTCGCTATCCCGCTTGCGGCGCAGTGCGATGTACTCCTCCTCGCTTTTGTCTACCAAGTGCGGGTTGTTGGCTCGCTGCTCATCGACGCTGCTCTCCCACTGCGGTTCACGGTCGTCGGGCATATAGTCGTGGCCGGTGAACAGCCGCGTATTGCCCGGCAGCGTGAGAATCTGCTGAATGGAGTCCCACAAGGATTTGGCGCTACCACCCGGAAAATCGGCGCGCGCCGTCCCAAAATCAGGCTGAAACAGAGTGTCATGCACAAAGGCAGCATCACCGATGACGTAGGTGATGGAGGCCAGCGTATGACCAGGCGAGTGCAGCACGCGGGCGCTGAGTTCTCCAATGGCAAACGTATCGCCCTCGACAAACAGCGTGTCCCACTGGCGGCCATCAGTGGGCATCTCCGGCCAGTGGTAGATCTCCTTCCACAGGGCCTGCACTTGCGTGACGTACTGGCCAATCGCCGTTGGCGCGCCGGTTTTCTGTTTTAGGTACTGGGCTGCTGAAAAGTGGTCTGCGTGCGGGTGCGTATCCAGAATCCACGCCACTGTCAGTCCCTCTTCCTTGATATATTTCAGCAACGCATCAGCGCAGAAAGTCGCCGTTGCGCCGGATTTCTCGTCGAAATCCAGCACCGGGTCAATAATCGCGCACTGCTGGGTAGCGGGGTCGCTGACGATGTATTGAACGCTAAAGGTGCGCGGATCAAAAAAGCCCGCCACGTCGGGTGACCCCGCACCGGTGCTTTGAGATAGGGCGAAGGTCTTCATGCTTATCTCCTAGATACGTGAGTATGTCTGCTTGACGCCTATGCGCCAATTATTGTTATAAAGATAGCTAATTATGGAATATAAGCAATTACAACTACAAAAATGCCGCCTCCCTGACAACAGGGGGCGGCAATCCATAAGAGTACTAGTGGCGCAATCGATACGGGCTAAAACGCCTTCTCCAACGCAAAGCGCGGCTGGGTGATCCCCTCTTTCGTCACGCTCTCCGTGAACATCGCTAGCGGGCGCACCCAGAGGCCGTAGTCGCCGTAGAGCGCGCGGTAGACCACCAGCGGCTCTTCGCTTTCGCTGTGCTGGGCGGTGCCCACCACTTCGTACAGGCTGCCTTTGTAGTGGCGGTAAATACCGGGAACGGGAGTGGTCATTCGTTTTCCTCTTGAATGGCTTGAGTGGCGGCGGGCTGATTCGCTTTCTTGGCGAGGCGCTCCAGCACTTTGGAGGCGGCAACAAAGCCAAAAGTGCCGGTGAGAAACGTCGCCGCGCCAAAGCCAGAGGCGCAGTCCAGCCGTGTAGCCTCGTTGCTGCCGGGCTTTTGCAGGCACACTTCGCCGTCGGCACTGGGGTAGACCAGCTGCTCATCGGAGTAGACACACTCCACCGAGAAGCGCCGCTTGGGGTTGCGGGAGAAGCCGTAATCTCGGCGCAGCCGCGAGCGCACTTTGGAGAGCAGCGGGTCGTGCTCGGTGCGGGTCAAATCCGCCACTTGAATACGCGTGGGGTCGGTTTGCCCACCCGCCGCGCCGGTGACGGTAATCGGGATTTTGCGCCGCTTGCACCAAGCGATCAGCGCCGCTTTGGCAATCACGCTGTCGATGGCATCCACCACATGGTCGGCATCCTCAGGAATGCGCTCGGCCAAGTTGGTGGGCGTGACGAAGGCGGTATCCGCGATGATCTCGATCTCGGGGGCAATCAGGCGGCAGCGCTCGGCCAGCACGTCTACTTTAGGCTGGCCAATCGTGCCATCCAGCGCATGGAGCTGGCGGTTAACGTTGGAGACACACACATCGTCCAGATCGATCAGCGTGAGTTTGCCGATGCCCGAGCGGGCGAGCGCCTCGACCGTCCAGCTACCCACACCGCCGACCCCGACCACCACCACATGGGCACGGCGAAATGCCTGCGCCGCACGCTGGCCGTAAAGGCGCCGAATACCGCCAAAGCGGAAGTCATAATCGCTAGAGGAAGTCGTGGATTCATTCAATAACATGGGCTGGCTCACAGTGCTTGCAGGGCAGAAGGCGTGGCAATGGGCGGCGTTCGCACGCTATCTAGAGGTAAATGCCCCTGCCAGCCAAACTGCTCGAACAGATTTTTCATCGTCTCATCCACGGCGCAGCTGAGCTGAATGCGTTTATCCAGCAGCGGGTGATCAAACGCTAAATAGGTCGCGGCGAGCAGCAGCCGCGGGGCGGCCAGCTGCTCGGCAAAAAAGCGGTTGTGGACACTTTTGCCGTGCTTGGCGTCGCCAATGATCGGGTAGCCACGGCGGGATAAGTGGCGGCGAATTTGGTGCCGTCGCCCGGTCAGCGGCCGTGCTTCCACCAGGGAATAGCGCGCCACCGGGTAGCGGTCTACCTGCACCGGCAGCTCTACGCTATCCAAGCGGCGAATATCGGTCATCGCGGGCATGGCAGGCATTTCCGCCTTGGGGCGCGTGCCGTCCTCCTCCCGTAACGGGTAATCCAACCGCTCCTGCTCCGGCGCTTTGCCGCGCACCACCGCCAGGTAGCGCTTCTCTACCTGGCGTTCGCTAAACCCTTCGCTCAGCAGGGCGGCGGCCTCGGAGGAGAGGCCAAACACCATCACGCCGGAGGTGGGCCGGTCCAGCCGGTGCACCGGGTAGACCCGCTTGCCGAGCTGGTCGCGCAGGCGCTGAAGCAGGAACTCGGTTTCCCCACGCGCCAGCGCTGAGCGGTGCACTAACAGGCCGGACGGCTTATGCACTGCTACAAGATGCTCATCCTGATAAAGGATGTTAAGTGGCTGCATGGAACTCCTCGATACATAGGCAGAGCATTTGGACATGAAACAGGGGCGTAAAACAGGCGCATAAAACAGAGATGTGGAATAGCGGGCTATTGTCGCGGCTTGGCACGCCGATGTCATCCGTTGCCAGCACGCTAGGCGGGATTTCGTCGCCATTGGCAGAGTGACGGTAGGCCAACTACTGTTACAGAGTGCCCTTTGTGAGGGCTTCCACGGATAAGGAAAGGAGCAATTATTATGCGCTATTCACTACCCCTTACCGGTATCGCGGCGGGTGTGCTGCTGGCCACCACGGTACAGGCCAATGAACCGCTTAATGTTGAAATGCATAAGGTCAGCACAGACGGTGTGGAGGAGTCTATCGGCACGGTGGCCGTTGAGCATACCGAGCATGGCGTGCTGTTCACCCCTTCGTTAACCGGCCTGGAACCAGGCGTTTACGGCTTTCACGTCCATCAAAATGCCAGCTGTGAGCCCGCCGAGAACGACAGCGGCGAAATGACCGCCGCGCTTTCCGCTGGCGGACACTACGATCCTGACGAGACCGGCACCCACCAGGGGCCTTACGGTGAAGGCCACTTGGGCGACCTACCGGTGCTGACCGTGAATGAGGATGGCGAAGCCAACCTGCCGGTACTAGCCCCACGCTTGAGCATGGAAAACATGCCGGGCCGCAGCCTAATGATTCACGCCGGTGGCGACACCTACGCTGATGAACCCCACCTGGGCGGTGGCGGCGCCCGCATGGCTTGCGGCGTTATCTCTTCTTAACCCTCAATTTGATGGCATTTTCACTTCGGGCAGCCAAACGGTTGCCCGTTTTTCTTTGTTAATCAGCCACTAAAGTCGTAGACCACTAAAGTCGTAAAGCACTAACCGGTACGTCTCTGTACATTCACCCCGGCTAAATAAGCGCGGCTTGCTGCATGGCTGTCCGCTTGACACCCTCCCTGACCAGTTGAGTGCTTTACATGATTACGTTCATTCTCTCGATAGTGTTATTAGTCGTGGGTTACTTTACCTACGGCAAGTTTGTCGAGCGCGTGTTTGTCGCTGACCGTAAGCGTCAAACACCGGCGTTCAGTATGCGCGACGACATCGACTATGTGCCGATGAATACCACGCGCAACTCGCTTATCCAGTTGCTTAACATTGCCGGTGTAGGCCCAATTTTCGGCCCTATCCTGGGTGCTCTCTATGGTCCGGTGGCGTTTGTGTGGATCGTGATTGGCTGTATTTTTGCAGGCGCGGTTCACGACTACCTAACCGGCATGATCTCCATCCGTAACCACGGCGCTCACCTGCCCCAGTTGGCGGGCAAATTCCTGGGCAAAACGATGAAGCACGTGGTGAATGGCTTTGCGATTTTGCTGCTGCTATTGGTCGGCACCGTGTTCGTGACCTCTCCGGCGGCCCTGCTCGCTAACATGACATCGCTGTCGCTGACGCTTATCATCCTGGCGATTTTTGCCTACTACCTGATTGCCACGCTGCTGCCGATTGATAAAGTGATTGGGCGTATTTACCCCTACTTCGGCGCGCTGTTGCTGTTCAGCGCCGCTGGCATCGGCATTGGTTTGGTGGTAACCGGCGCGCCTATCCCGGAGCTCTCGTTCCAGAACATGCACCCGGATAACGCACCGATCTTCCCGCTGCTGTTCCTGACCATCTCCTGCGGTGCGCTGTCCGGCTTCCACGCCACACAGACGCCAATCATTTCGCGCACTACTGAAAACGAAACCAACGGCCGCAAGATTTTCTACGGCATGATGATCGCCGAAGGCGTGATTGCCATGATTTGGGCAGCGGCGGCCATGAGCCTGTTCCAAGGTGAACAGTCGCTTTCCGATGTATTGGCAGCAGGCGGCCCTGCCGCTGTTGTGAGCGAAGTCTCTACCACCATGCTGGGCGCCGTTGGTGGCACCCTGGCCGTGCTGGGTGTCATTGTGCTGCCGATCACCTCCGGCGATACCGCCTTCCGCAGCGCTCGGATGATTATTGCCGACTATTTGAAAGTAGAGCAGAAGCCTATCGTTAAGCGCATCCTGATTGCGCTGCCGCTGTTTGTGGCGTCTTACGCGCTCACCCATATGGACTTCACGCTGCTATGGCGCTACTTCTCCTGGGCCAACCAAACCACCGCCGTGATTGCGCTCTGGACCGGCACGATGTATCTGGTGCTATCGCGTAAGCCCTACCTGATCACCTCGATTCCTGCGGTGTTTATGACCATGGCAACCTTCACCTACCTCGCTTACGCGCCGATTGGCTTTAACCTGCCGCTACAAACCAGCTATATCGTGGCGGCACTCGGCACGCTGATCTGTATTGCGCTGTTTATGAAGCGCGTACGCCGCCTCAGCCGCGCCACCTTTAGCGTGGATGAGCCGGTGCCTGGTGCGCTGGATCAAGACGCTACGCTGGCCACTAGCAATCGGTAAATATCAGGTCAACACTTTGCATTGAAACGCAAAACGGGCAGCCCCAAGGGGCTGCCCGTTTTGTATTAGCTAGCGCTCGGCGCTTAATCGCCTACTGCCAAGCGGACGAAGTCTTATTCTTCGTCAGTGGCCAGTGCCATATGTTTTTGCAGATAGTTCTGGATACCCACTTGCTCGATCAGTTTTAGCTGCGTTTCGATATGATCGATGTGGCCCTCTTCATCGGCCAGCAGGTCACGCAGCAGATCGCGCGTCACGTAATCTTTCACGCTTTCGCAGTAGGTAATGGCTTCGATGTAGTCGTTACGGCCGTCATGCTCAATTTTTAGGTCGCTCTCCAACATCTCTTTAACGTTTTCACCGATGTGCAGCTTGCCGAGATCCTGAAGGTTAGGAATACCTTCCAAGAACAGGATGCGCTCAATCAGCTTATCAGCGTGCTGCATCTCTTCGATGGACTCATCGTACTCCCACTTGGCCAGCACTTTCAGGCCCCAGTCTTTGTACATCTTGGCATGCAGGAAGTACTGGTTGATAGCGACTAGCTCATTGCCCAGTGCGATATTGAGATGCTGAATAACCTTCGGATCACCTTTCATGCCATCACCTTTTTTAGCGTACAAGTCTTATCGGACAGTACTTAAGCGTACTGTTTTTCAAAAGTACCATTACATTAACTAAGGAGTATAGGCCATTAAAAGGCTTACTCCCAACGATGCTGGGAGTATAGACAGGAAAGAAAAAATTTCAAATAAATCAATTATTTGCTAACGATAAGCCTAACAAGAGTGATTCGCGTCATACGGCGTAAGCAAGACTCATATCAGACTCTAAGCGGGCAGCTTGAACGGCCTCACGGGTGAGCGACTTGGCAAAGCAGGCGCACTTGCCGCACTGAGTCCCGCAGCCAGTGGCTTCGCGTACTTCTCGCCAGCTGCGCGCTCCGTCGCTAACCTGTTGGCGAATCTGGTGGTCGGTTACTCCCTTGCACACACATACGTACATGGCAACACCTCATAAAAATCATGAGGTGAATGTAAATGATTCGCATACATCTTTTCAAGTAGAAAACGTTGTTCTTTAGTATCGATTCGCCTTAAGGCAACTAAAGTTTTCGCTAACCTACTGGCTGAACAAATATTTTCTCTCCAGCTGCTGAAAAATTATTTTTTCGGCAGCACCACGGTTTCAGTCTTGGAGGCGATGTCTGGCCAGCTTCTACGCTGCCCATCAAACAGCACCCACCAGTAGCCAATGCCTAAGGCGGCAAGAGAGAGCCATGCCGTCGCGCAGCGAATCAGGCTCTGCTTTAAGGTAATCGCGTGGCCATCCAGGGTTTGCACGCGCAGCCGCCAGGACTGCATGCCTAGCGTCATCCCTCCTCGCCGCCAGGAGTAAACAAAAAACAGCGTCACAAAAAACAGCAGCATCAGCCGCAGGCTCCAAATATCCACTGCGGTGGTACCAATTTCCTCTGCCGTTTGGCCCAGCACAAAGCGAAAAAACACCAAATGTACCACGGTAACGGCGATCCAAATGGCCGTGACTAAAAAGCCGTCGTAGAGCATCGCGCCTAAGCGGCGGCCTATTCCTGCCGGCCAAACGTCATCTAATTGAGTGAAGCGTCGCGTGTTTGTCACTGTGTTGTCCCCTGTTTCAACCTAATGCGAGCCGGCTAGCCATTACGACGCAAGAAATAGATCCCTACCACCGCACAGGCCAGCGTTGGCACCAACACTGCCCAAACGGGTGAAAAGCCAAAAATGGTGGAGGCGGGTGCCAGCAAATCCTGGACATATTTAAAGATGAGCCCCGTCACCACGCCAAAAAATACCCGCGTACCCGCCGCCACAGAGCGCAGCGGGCCAAACACAAACGAGGCAGCAATCAATACCAACGAGCCCATGGTGAGTGGCATGAGCACTTTCTGCCAGAAGTAGAGCAGCGGCTGATCCGCCTGCAGGTTTTGGCTTTGTAGGAAGTTGGCGTACTCCCATAGCTCGCTGGGGGCTTGGCTTTCGATATCGCGCAGTAGCCGCTCCAACTGAGTGGGCGTGAGCGCCGTTTCCCAGGCGGCGGCTGGCTGGTAGTCCGATTCGGTGCGGTCATCGAAAATGCGTGTAGTGGTGACACCCTCCAACAGCCAGGCGCCCTCGTCCCAGTAGGCGCGATTAGCATGAGTAGCTTCGATCACGCGGCGCTCATCAAAGCGGTAGCGGGTTAAATCCAGCACCACGTTATCCGCCCGAATGGCACCAAAGCGGTAAACGCTATCGCCTTCGAACTGCCAGCCGCTGCGAGTCACCAACATGGCACCCTCACCTTGGCGCTGCTCTAAGCGCCACGCTTCGGCGTACTGCTCGGTCCGTGGGCTGACAAACTCCGCGACGAGTAGCACGACCACAACCACCAGCAGCACGGGCTTCATCACGCCCCACACAATTCGCGCCAGCGAACGGCCAGCAGCACGCATCACCGTGAGTTCATTGCTAGAGGCCATGCTACCCAGGCCAATGAGCGCACCAATCAGCACCGCCACTGGAGCGTACTGATAAAAGCGCCAGGGCAACCTCATACCTAAATAGAGCAGCACGTCTAGTGCGCTATAGTCGCCCTGGGTGTCGCCTAAATCACCAATGTAGGCAATGGTGATATCCAGCCCCAGCAGTACAAACTGCACCACCACAATGGCTGCAAGCACGTTGCGGGCGATATAGCGATCCATTTGATCCATAGCGATCAGCATTAGCGCATTCCTTTACGTTGTGAGTGCCACAGCAGCAGCAATCCAAGCCCTAAGAACAGGCCATGCACGGGCCACACACCCACGGCAACCGCTAGAGAGCCACCGCCAATAGCATCCACCGCTGCCAGCAACAGGCTTAAATAGGCGACGTAAAGAAATACCGCAGGAAGTAGCTTGCCAAAGCGCCCTTGACGCGGATTCACCCGAGAGAGCGGCTGGGCCAATAGCGCCAAAATAAATACCATTACCGGCAAGCCTGCCCGCCACTGAAACTGCGCCTGCGCTCGTGGGTCTGGGTCGTTCCACAGCTCAGCGGTGGTCGCATACTCAAGCGAGTTTAACTCCTGGCGATCACGGCTTAGCCCCAGCCGCAGCGTATAGCGCTCAAAAATTAAGCGTTCTGCATCACGCCGACCTGGCGTTACGCCGTAGCGCTCACCATCTTCTAACACTAAGAAGCGGCTGCCAGTCTCGACACTTGTCTCCTGATAGCCCGTTCCTGCTCGCGTAATATAGCTATGCGTCTTTTCAGCACCGGCCATAGGCTGCTCATGCACCAGCACCTCCTGCATTTCCGTGCCGTCGCTATTGAAGTCAGTGATATAGGCTGTGCGCCCGCCGCCAAAATCTTGGAAACGCCCTGGCGCTAGCACTGAGACATCTAAACGGCTGCGCTGCTCTTCTAATGTGGCCTCAGTTTGCAACGCCCCGGCAGGGGTTAGCCACAGGCTACACAGCCCTACCAACACCGCGACCACCGTTGCGGGCAGCAGGGTTACCCGTAAAAGCCGAGTGGGGCTCATACCGCAGGCCACCATGACGGTGATTTCGCTGTTCATATAGAGCTGCCCATAGGCCAACAAAATGCCTAAAAAAAACGACAGCGGCAGGATCAGTTCCATAAACCCAGGCAGATGAAAAACCATCAGGCTGCCTAGAATCGTGACGGGAAAATCGCCCTCGGCGGCGTCCGAAAAGTAACGGATAAAACGGCTGCCCATAATCACCAGCAGCAGGATGCCCGCCACAGCGGACATCGTCAGTAACACTTCGCGAGTTAAGTACCGAAATAAAATCAACGCACTCTCCGACTAGTGGTGCAGGTTGCCATGCAATGCGCCCATGGCTTGGGTACACTAATCAAACTGGTAGCAAACACTAAATAACGGGACATTATCCCGAATCACTCGTTGCTTGTCTTGTTGGAGACGTCATGGAATTTTCCGTTCAGACCGCGAACCCAGCCAAAGCCGAAACGGCTTGCCTCGTTCTCCCTGTTTATAAAGGTAGCGATTTACTGCCCGCTGTCGCCAAATTAGACGACGCCAGCGAGCGATTAATCGGCCAGCTATTGGAACGTGGCGATTTTGATGCGGTACTGGGCAACACTCAATTGGTGCCCTTCGCGCCGGGCCTGGGGGCCGACCGCATTCTGCTGGTAGGCTTGGGTGAGCGTGACAAATGCCAAGAGGCTGCGTTTATTAAAGCCTTAGACGCTGCGATGACGGCCCTAACCAAGCTTCCCATCGATGAAGCCTGCGCTACCTTTACCGATGTGCCATTGGCAGATCGCGACGCTGCTTGGAAGGCCCGCAAAACCCTGGAAGCCGTCGAGCGCGCCATCTACCGGTTTGACCAATTCAAGTCATCCCCCGCCAAAGCGCCCAGCTTGGCGAAGCTCACGCTGATTGTTAGCGATGCAGACGACGCCCCCCTGGCCAAGCAAGGCGCCGCCCTAGGCACCGCCATCGGCCAGGGCATTAATTTCACCCGCACGCTCGGCAACCTACCGGGCAATGTGTGCACGCCTCGTTACTTAGCTGAGCAGGCAGAAGCGCTGGGGCGTGACTCTCAAGGCGCGCTCGCCGTCGACATTTTAGACGAAGAGGCACTGGAAGCCCTGGGCGCTCATTCACTGCTTTCAGTAGGCCGTGGCAGCGTCGAGCCAACACGACTCATCGTGATGAAGTACCAGGGTGCAGAAAACCCAGAGGAAGCGCCCCACGTACTGGTAGGTAAAGGCATCACCTTCGATACCGGCGGTATTTCGCTGAAGCCCGGCGAAGGTATGGATGAGATGAAGTTTGATATGGGCGGCGCGGCCAGCGTCTTCGGTACCGTCAAAGCCGTGCTTGCCATCAAACCCAAGCTCAACGCCGTGTTTATCGTTGCCGCTGCCGAGAACATGCCTGATGGCGCCGCCACCAAGCCGGGCGACATCATAAAAACCCTGAAAGGCCTGACGGTTGAAGTGCTCAACACCGATGCCGAAGGCCGTTTGGTACTGTGCGACGCCCTCACCTACGCCGAGCGCTTTACCCCGGCCAGCGTGGTCGATATCGCCACCTTAACGGGCGCGGCCATTATTGCCCTTGGCCACCACGCCACCGGCCTGCTCTCCAACGACGATGACCTAGCGCTTGATCTGCTGGATGCTGGTGAAACCGCCTGGGACCGCGCGTGGCACCTGCCGCTATGGGATGAGTATCAGGAGCAGCTGGACTCCAACTTCGCCGACTTAGCCAACATTGGCGGTCGCCCGGCGGGTACGATTACCGCCGCCTGCTTCCTATCACGCTTTGCCGACCACTTCCCTTGGGCGCACCTGGATATTGCAGGCACCGCTTGGCATTCGGGCAAACAAAAAGGCGCCACCGGCCGCCCGGTGGGTCTACTGACCCAATACCTGCTCGACCGTGAAGCCGACGCCCAAGTCGAAAATGGCGACGCCTAACCACACAAACAGACCAACAATGGTTGCCTTTCGTTAACGCAACCGTTAAACCTGAAAGTATGAGCGTGTGCCATCGGTTAACAGGCGCACGCTACCCCAAACGATACGCTTATATATGCCCTTCGGGGCTTGGCTCTAGCGGAGAGAACACGCCGTGCCCACAGCTTCAGATGCTCAACTTGAATCGCGTTTTGAAATTTTGCCGTCCAACCAGCCGACGGCCGATGACATTCGTGAAAACATCCTGCAAAACCCAGGATTTGGTAAATATTTCACCGACCACATGGCCCACGTGCGCTGGACCGTCGATGCCGATTGGCACGGCCACCAAGTACGCCCCTACGGCCCGCTCACCCTGGACCCCGCCGCTTCCGTGCTGCACTACGGCCAGGAGATTTTCGAGGGCATCAAGGCGTACCGCCATGCCGATGGCTCTATCTGGACCTTCCGCCCAGAGAAAAACGCCGAGCGTTTTCGCCGTAGCGCCCGCCGCCTAGCGCTGCCCGAGCTTTCCGATGACGACTTCATCGGCTCGCTGAAAGCACTGCTGGCCCAAGACCACGCCTGGGTACCCACCCCGGCTAGTGAAGCCGACGAGTGCAGCCTCTACCTTCGCCCGTTTATGATCGCCTCAGAAGCCTTCCTTGGCGTGCGCCCGGCTCACGAAGTCGACTACTACGTGATTGCATCCCCGGCGGCGGCCTACTTCAAAGGCGGAATCGAGCCGGTCTCTATCTGGCTCTCCTCACACTACAAGCGCGCGGCCCCTGGAGGCACCGGCTTTGCCAAGTGCGGTGGCAACTACGCCGCATCGCTGGCCGCCCAAAAAGAAGCCGCTGCCAACGGTTGCAGCCAGGTCGCCTTCCTGGACGCTGCTGAAAACAAGTGGATCGAAGAGCTGGGTGGCATGAACCTGTTCTTCGTTTACAAAGATGGCCGCATCGTCACACCGCGCCTGACCGACACCATCTTGGAAGGCGTGACCCGTAACTCTGTCCTCACCCTGGCCAAAGACGCGGGCCTCACCCCCGAAGAGCGCGCGATCAGCATCGACGAGTGGCGCGAAGGGGCCGCCTCCGGCGAGATTACCGAGGTCTTCGCCTGCGGTACGGCTGCCGTGATTACCCCGGTGGGCGAACTGGTCACGGAAAACGAGCGTATTCGCCTGCAGGGCGATGGCAATAACGAAGTGGCTAAGCGCATTCGCAAGACACTGCTCGACCTTCAGTATGGCCGCAGCGACGATAAATACGGCTGGCTGACCCGCTTGGTATGACCCTCTAGCGTTACCCAACACCTGGCCGCCACTCACCGTGGCGGCCAGGCTGCCAAGCGCGTTGACCCCGCTGGAGCCACCGATGGCACGCATCGATTTTTATATTCTGCCCGATACCACCCTTGAAGCGCGTTTACAGTTCGCCTGCAAGCTCGCCGAGACGATCCACCGCAAAGGGTATCGACTGCACCTGCACTGCGAAGACAAAGCGCTGGCCGAACAGGCCGACGAAGCGCTGTGGCAGTTCCGCGATGATGCTTACCTGCCCCATGCATTGGAAGATAGCGAGCTAGCCGACAGTGTGCCCATCACACTAGGCTGGCAGCAGCTACCGGTGCCCACTGAAGAGACGGCGCTGCTTAATCTACACCCCGATATTCCCGATGGTATTGAGCACTTCGCCCGAATTGCCGAGATCATCAACCAACACCAACACGTGCTGGTCGCTAAACGCGCCTGCTGGCAGCGCTACAAGGCGCTTGGGCATGAGGTCGTGCCGCATAAGCTGGGGTAGCGCTCTGCACGTTAAACGTCCCAAGCCCCATAACAACAACTCAATGGATGAGATTGCCTATGCTTTCCCATACCTTTCTAGCCCGCACGCCGCTAGCGGTCATCGTCATCGCCCAGCTGTTTGGCACCTCGCTATGGTTTAGCGTTAACGGTGTCGGCTTAGCGCTGCAGGACGCCGTAGGCCTTAGCGAGAGCGACCTCGGGCTGCTCACCATCTCCGTGCAGGCGGGGTTTATTACCGGCACCCTGCTGATTGCGACCACTGGCTTGGCCGACCGCGTGCGCGCCAGCCACCTGTTTGCGATGTCTGCTGTACTTGGCGCGCTGATTAACGCGGCCTTTATTAGCGTCGCAGATAGCGTCACCTTGGCGGCAGTGGCACGTTTTTTAGTCGGGCTTTGTCTGGCGGGCATTTATCCGCTGGGCATGAAGCTGGTGGTGAGCTGGACACCCACTCACGCAGGCTCGGCGCTTGGCTGGCTGGTCGGTATGCTCACCCTCGGCATTGCTTCGCCGCACCTGCTGCGTGGCCTTACCCTACACCTGCCTTGGCAGTGGCCGCTGCTGTTGGCCTCTGCCCTCGCCCTATTGGCTGCGCTGATGATTTTCCAACTCGGCGTTGGGCCACACCTTCCGGCTAAGGCCAACGGCGGGCGGCCCTGGGCGGGGCTTGCCGCATTTAAGCAAAAGAACTTCCGCGCCGCCGCGCTAGGGTACTTTGGCCACTGCTGGGAGCTTTACGCCCTCTGGGCGCTGGTGCCCTTTTTGGTCGCCAGAGAGCTGGAACGCTTAGGCGCGGCCCCGGGCCTGCAGCCGTGGCTAAGCTTTGCGGTCATCGCCTTGGGGCTTCCCGGCTGCGTATGGGCAGGCTGGTGGAGCCGACGTATCGGTAGCGCGCGGGTCGCGTTTATCGCGTTGGCGGTATCTGGCACCCTGTGCCTTATTTATCCGCTGCTAGGCGGCCTCTCCCCCTGGCTGCTGCTGGCGCTGCTTGCCCTATGGGGCGTTAGCGTGATTGCCGACTCTGCCCAGTTCTCTGCCCTGGCGTCTGCCAGCGCGCCGCCGGAGCGGCTGGGCGCGGCGCTGGCCATGATGAATGCGATTGGCTTTGGCCTCACGATTCCCTCCATCGCGCTGGTCACGGCGCTATGGGCAAGCCAAGGGCCTTGGGTGATTTGGTGGTTGCTACCTGGGCCAGTGCTTGGGCTGATAGCCATGCGTGGATTGCACCTACGGACGCATCTCCGCACAACACAACCCTGACGAGCGCGGGGCGTTCGCGCTATACTTGCTCCCATTTTTTGCAAGCCGTGAGCCGACTCCCCATGGAAAAGACCTACCAACCCGAACAGATCGAAACCCGCTGGTACGAACGCTGGGAAGCCGATAACCGCTTCGCCCCGTCTGGCCGCGGCAAGCCCTTCTCGATCATGATTCCGCCGCCCAACGTGACCGGCAGCCTGCACATGGGCCACGCGTTCCAGGACACCATCATGGACACCCTGACGCGCTGGAAGCGAATGCAGGGCAACAACACCCTATGGCAGGTAGGCACCGACCACGCCGGTATCGCCACGCAGATGCTGGTGGAGCGTAAGATTGCCGCCGAAGAGGGCAAAACCCGCCACGATCTCGGCCGCGAGGCGTTCATCGATAAAGTGTGGGAGTGGAAGGAAGAGTCCGGTGGCCACATTACCCGCCAGCTGCGCCGCATGGGCGCCAGCGTAGACTGGAGCCGCGAACGCTTCACCATGGACGACGGCTTCTATAAAGCGGTTCAGGAAGTCTTCGTGCGCCTGCATGAAGAGAAGCTGATCTATCGCGGCAAGCGCTTGGTGAACTGGGACCCTACCCTGCACACCGCCATTTCCGACCTGGAAGTGGAAAACAAAGAGCAGCAGGGCAGCTTCTGGCACTTCCGCTACCCGCTGGCCGACGGCGTCAAAACCGACGACGGTAACGATTACGTGGTGGTCGCCACCACCCGCCCCGAAACCCTGCTGGGCGATACCGGCGTGGCGGTTAACCCGGAAGACC
>NZ_JAMZBE010000063.1:0-20587 GCF_024158645.1 Halomonas sp. 707B3 | reverse complement strand
GGTCGCGGCGTCAACCGCCGTGGCGTCTGCCTGGTACCGCCGCTGCGGCTTCGACCCTGTCAGCGCCTGGTTTGGCGCCTCGCCGGGCGCCATGACCGCGATGATCCTCCTGGGTGAACGATGCGGCGGCGACCCGCAGCGCATTGCCATTGCCCAGTCGCTGCGTATCGTGCTGGTGATCCTCTTTCTACCGCCGCTTTTCTGGGCATTCGAAGGGGGAGAAGGCACGCTGGGCCCGGCAGAGTCAGCACTCACCGATGGCTGGCTGCTGCTTGCTATTCCGCTGTTGCTGCCGCTGGGCAAATGGCTGCGCCTGCCAAGCCCCGCGCTGCTCGCTCCCTTGTTAGCCACCGCGCTACTCTCCGGGCTGGATATTGCTAGCCTCGCCTTGCCAAGCTGGGGTATGAACCTGATGCTCTGGGTGCTGGGCAGTGCCATTGGCTCGCGTTTTCAAGGCATGACACGGCGGTTGTTGGGGCGCTATCTGTGGCAATCGGGCGTGGCAACGCTGCTAGCGCTGGTGGTGCTGGCGCTGTTTGCCGAGCTTATCCACCAAACCGTTGGCGTCGGACGCGATGTGGCGCTCTTGGCGCTGGCCCCTGGTGGCATTGGTGAAATGGCGATTCTCGCCGTCGCGCTCAACATTGACCCAGTGTTTGTGGCTTTTCACCACTTATTGCGGATGGTCACCCTGATGATTGTCGCTCCCTTCTGGGCCCGCTGGCTAATGCGTCATCATCCTGACGCCTGACGTCGCGATCATTACGCTAACGTTCCTAAGCCGTACTCCCTTTTATCGCGTCATGTAAGGACTCTTCATGCTGTCACGTCTGCTCTCGCCGCTGTTCCGTTTTTTTGAGGAGCGCGTTAACCCCTACCCAGAGGGTGAGGTCACCACACCGCCCAAAGGGTTGCTGTCCTTCATTTGGCACTTTTCGCGCCCGGTGTGGCCGTGGCTGCTAGTGATGTCGCTGATTACGGCAGTGGTATCTGCCGCAGAGGTGGTGTTCTTTAGCTACATGGGAGATTTGGTGGATTGGCTGGGCGGCGTCGAGCGCGCCGATTTTTGGGCCAACCACGGGCTGTGGTTGGCGGGCCTTGGTTTGTTAGTGGTGGTGGGCCTGCCGCTACTGGTGCTGCTGCAGTCGCTGGTCACCCACCAGAGCATTTTTGGTAACTACCCGATGATTGGCCGCTGGCTCTCTCATCGCCATATGCTCAGCCAGAGTCTGGCGTTCTATCAAGATGAGTTTGCCGGGCGGGTATCGCAAAAAGTGATGCAAACTGCGCTGGCCGTGCGGGAAACCGTCACGAAAGTGATGGATCTGATGGTGTACGCCATCGTCTATTTTACCGGGGCGGCCATTCTGTTGGGACGCGCCGATCCATGGCTGCTGCTGCCGCTAGGCCTTTGGCTGATCGGCTATTTGGGC
Organism: Halomonas sp. 707B3; assembly: GCF_024158645.1. Taxonomy (NCBI): domain Bacteria; kingdom Pseudomonadati; phylum Pseudomonadota; class Gammaproteobacteria; order Oceanospirillales; family Halomonadaceae; genus Halomonas; species Halomonas sp. 707B3. The sequence goes on along the minus strand of NZ_JAMZBE010000063.1, from coordinate 19,154 downwards.
ATCATGCGCTTTTTCGTACCGCGCCTGCGGGATGTTTCCATGGCCCAGGCGGATGCTCGCGCGCAAATGACTGGCCGCGTGGTGGATAGCTACAGCAATATCCAGACTATCAAGCTGTTTGCCGATACTCAGCGCGAAGAGCGCTACGCCAAAGATGCTATGGAGGGCTTTATGGTCACCGTGCATCGCCAGATGCGTTTGGTCACGGTGATGAGCGTCTGCTTGACGCTGCTTAATACGCTGCTGCTAGTTGGCACGGCAGGCATGGCGATTGCCGCGTGGTACATGGAGGCGATCTCCCTGGGCGTGCTGGCCATCGCCATTGCCCTGGTGATGCGGATCCGCTTTATGTCCGACTGGATTTTATGGGAAGTCGCCGGGCTGTTTGAAAACATCGGCACGGTGCAGGATGGCATGAACACCATCGCCCAGGAGCCGACGGTGAAAGACGCGCCCAACGCCAAAGCGCTGACCGTACCCAACGGCGAGATCGTCTTCGATACGCTGCGCTTCCAGTATGCCCAGGCAAAAGGGGAGAGCAAAAATGTGTTTGATGGGCTGAACCTGACCATCAAGCCCGGTGAAAAGATCGGCCTGATTGGACGCTCTGGGGCGGGGAAATCGACCCTGGCGAACCTGCTGCTGCGCTTTTACGACTTGCAGGGCGGGCGCATTTTGATCGACGGACAAAACATTGCTGAGGTCACCCAGACCTCGCTGCGCCATCAGATCGGCATGGTGACCCAAGACACCTCGCTGCTGCACCGCTCGCTGCGGGACAACATCCGCTACGGCAGCCCGAATGCCAGCGATGCGGATGTCTGGCAGGCGGTGTGCCGCGCCCATGCTGATACCTTCATCAACGACCTAGTCGACCCCAAAGGGCGGCGAGGTTTGGATGCTCATGTGGGTGAGCGGGGCGTGAAGCTCTCCGGCGGCCAGCGCCAGCGTATTGCCATTGCCCGGGTGCTGCTCAAAGACGCCCCGATTCTGGTGTTGGATGAAGCCACCTCGGCGTTGGATTCCGAAGTCGAAGCGGCGATTCAAGAGCAGTTGGATGCCTTGATGGAGGGCAAAACCGTGATTGCCATCGCCCATCGGCTCTCCACCATCGCCATGCTGGACCGTTTGATTGTGGTGGATGAAGGGCGCATGGTGGAAAGCGGCACCCACCAGGAGTTGCTCGCCCGAAACGGCATTTATGCAGGCCTTTGGCAGCGCCAGTCGGGCGGCTTTTTGGGCAACGACCTTGATCCTGATGACAACGCCCCCATTTGAGACTAGACCGGTCGCCTAGTAAGGGCGCATTAACAGGAGGTAGTGATGCAAGCGATTGAGCTTCAACAACCCGGCGGTTTAGATAAATTAAATGTTGTCGACGTGGCAGCCCCAGGGGAGCCAGGCCCCGGCGAGATTAAAGTGCGCCTGCACGCCAGCTCACTGAACTTTCACGACTACGCGGTCGTGGCGGGGATGATTCCCACCGACGATAAGCGCATCCCAATGTCGGATGGCGCGGGCGTGGTGGAATCCGTTGGCGAAGGTGTGGAAGAGTTTGCCGTGGGCGATGCGGTCGTCTCGACTTTCTTCCCTTACTGGCTGGAAGGCCCGGCGCGCGTAGGCGACTTCACCACCACGCCTGGCGATGGCGTCGATGGCTATGCCCGCGAGCAGGTGATTCGCCCGGCTGAGTGGTTTACTCGCCAGCCGCAAGGCTACAGCCATGCAGAATCCGCCACGCTGACAACCGCCGGTTTAACTGCTTGGCGCGCGTTAGTCGTCGATGGCGGCCTGAAAGCGGGGGATACCGTGCTAGTGCTGGGCACTGGCGGCGTGTCTATCTTTGCGCTGCAGTTTGCCAAGATGATGGGCGCTCGCGTCATTGCTACCACTTCCTCCAACGAGAAGTTGGCGCGCCTTCGGGAGCTGGGGGCTGAGCACACGATTAACTACCGCGAAACGCCGGAGTGGGGCAAAGCGGTCAAAGCTCTCACCAATGGTGAAGGCGTGGATCACGTGGTTGAAATCGGCGGCCCGGGTACGCTGCCGCAATCCATTGACGCGGTGAAGATTGGCGGGCATATCTCACTGATTGGTGTTCTCACCGGGCGTGAAGGGGAAATTCCCACCGCCAAGCTCATGGCGAAACAGGCCAAGCTGCAGGGGCTGATTGTCGGTAGCCGTCGCCACCAGGTAGAGATGATTAACGCCATTGAAGCGGCTAACTTGAAACCGATTATTGATCGTGAGTTCGCGCTTACTGAGATCTCAGAGGCATTTCGTTACCAGGAGTCTGGCAAGCACTTTGGTAAAATCTGCCTGACCTTCTGATAATCAAGCGCTAACAATCGTACTACACGTCTGCATGGGAGGCGGGCGTGTAGTGCGTATCAACCATGTTGCCCTACTCTCCTAATCGGCTAAATACCACGCCTTTTACCTCAAGCTCCCAGATGTCGTCGTAAGGCACAGTGACGCCATCCATATCGCCAGGGTCGCCGGTACTGTTTTTAATCACGGTTTCGGGAATGACCTTCACTCCCATCACCCCGACATGCTGAATTCTTCCGCTGAACCGGTTGCCTTCCTGGTCAACGAGTACTCGCTCGCCAGCAATGCACTTTGCAAGCTTCTCGTGTAGTTCTGCCATAGTGACGTTAACCACGCTCATCGTTGCCTCCTGCGCATCGCTTGAAGTGTGAGTTACTTGGGTATAACGACTTTATTTTAGACGATAAGTTCGGCTAGCCCCGGGGGTATGGCATAAGGCATGCTAACCTTAATCTAGTTTACTGAATCGAGGCGGGATATGGCGCAAGGCTCAACGAACGCGGCTTTATCGCCATGGAACGTGGTGGCATTAGACACCTTTCAAACCCCTGAGCGCACTCAGGCGAGCCAGTGGCGGCGTAGCTGGCGAGCGGCCACCACCTGGATGATAGGCAAGGAAGCTTCCGAGCGCCAAGCGAAGCAGGAGAGTGAACTGCGCGCGCTGCCTGAAGTGAAGCTGGCGCATGTTGCGCCCCCCATTGACTGGATGCCCGCCACCGAACGCTTGAAACAGGCGCTGAAAGACTACGAAGATGCGCCGGTTGTGCTGTTTATTTCACCGCCTTACGGCGGGCACAGCACCGTGGTGAGCCAATGGGCTGCGCAACAGGATATTCCTTGCCTCACCGTACCCACGCTGAAAGAGCTAGTGGACGGCAGCCTAGCCTGGGTAGAAGACGCTACCCAGCTAAAGCGCTGGGCAATTCCTGCCTTGGAGTACCACTTTTTACGCCATACCAATGGCTTGCAAGGCGTTCGTGAGTTGCTTGAGCGTGCCTTGAGTGGGCGCCTGGGGCAGAGCGTGATGGGGTGCGACAGCTGGACCTACGCCTACTTACAGCATGCGGTGGGGCTGGAGGGCGTGCCGGTATTGACCCTCCAAGGGCTCGAAGGTGAACAGTTGGCCCACTATTTTTCCCAAGCAGCGGGGGAGTGCCCGACGGTGTACAGTACACGTACGGGCAAATCGATTCTCACCAGCGACAGTGATCAAAAAGTGGTCTTTAAAGAGCTGCAACGCCTAACGGCACACTGCCGGGGGCACCTGGGAATTGCCTGGCACTACTGGCGCGAGCGGCTGCGTGAGCCAGCAGAAGATTCGGATAGCAGTGATAACAATGGCCATAAACGTAGCGATAAAAGTAGCGATAAAGAGGATAGCGACACTTCTCAAGAACTGTGGCTACTGGACGCGCTGGCTGAAGCCGAACTACCCACAGATACCGGCGATCTAGCTACTTTACTGCTGCATACCCTGCTGATTCACGGCGGGCTAGAAGACCAAGCCTTAAAGCACGTGCTGCCCTTTTCTGACCACGAAGCGTTAAATGCACGCTTTGCCCTGGCGCGGCGCGGCATTCTTAGCAGCCAGCAGGGGCGCTGGCAGGTGGCTCCGCTTAGCTATGCCAGTGTGCGGCAGTTGCTTGAGTCGCGTAACTATCTCGTTGACCCGCTTTAGGAGCACTGATGGAAGACCAAGGGCAGTACGCCAAGCTGTTTAACGATATAGATAGCCAAACGCTGATCACGCTCGGCATTATCTTGGTCAGCACGATTCTGCTGATTGTTGTCAGCCAGCGAGGGCTCAACTGGGTGGCGAATCGGCTGCACGGCCAAGTGCGCTTTCGGGTCTTTGCCCTGGTGCCGCTCACCAGGCTGATCATTTTGATTGCCGCGCTCGCCATTGCCGTACCGATCATTATCGAGCCGTCGCTGCGCAATATGGTGACGCTGCTGGGGGCCATTGGGTTAGCCATAGGTTTTGCGCTGAAAGATTATGTCAGCAGCTTGATTGCCGGGGTGGTGTCTGCCGTCGAGCTGCCATACCGCCCTGGCGATTGGGTGAAGATTGAAGGCACCTACGGTGAGGTAAAGCACGTGGGGATGCGCACGGTGAAAGTTCAAACGCCGGACGATGACTTGGTGGCCGTGCCGCATTTAAAGCTGTGGGACACCGCCATCTACAACGCCAACAACGGCGGCACCAGCCTACAGTGCGTGGCGAGTTTTTACCTACACCCTGAGCATGAAGCCGGTTGGGTACGTAAGGCGCTGCGGGATGTAGCGCTGACCAGCGCGTACTTAAAGTTTGACGAGCCGATTATCGTGGTGGCGGAGGAGAAGCCCTGGGGCACCCATTACCGTATCCGTGCTTATCCCGTCGACCCCCGACAGCAGTTTCTGTTTATCACTGACTTAACGGTGCGCGGCAAAGCAGTGCTAAGCACTGCTGGCATTCAACCAGCGCTGCTACCACCGGATGCCGCCCTAGATGCACGAGGTGCCGCTAGCTGATGACAACACCAACCACACTCTATATCGGATGGGACGTGGGTGGCTGGAACTGCGACAACAACTCTGCCAGCCGCGATGCGCTGGTGCTGCTGGATGACGCGCTCAATGTGATAGGCACGCCGTGGCGGGGAAACCTGCGCGTAACGCTAAATGACGCTACCTCTAGCCGTGATGTGATCAACCGGCTGCTGGCGCTGTGCCAATATGTGCCCAGTGGCAATGAGCGAGTGGCGATGGCGATTGATACGCCGTTAGCGCTTCCTCAGGCGCTTCTGGCACTTGCCCGTGGCGAGGCGGTGGATTCATTGGGCCGCTCCCAGGATAACCCTTATCTATACCGGGAGACTGAGCGCTGGCTATTCGCCCGAGGGGTCACGCCGCTTTCGCCGATTAAAGACATGATTGGCAGCCAAGCCACCAAAGGCATGCACTTTCTAGCACGGTTTGCTCCGCATATAACGGCCTGCGGGCAGTGGCAGTCGGTAGCGGGGGAGCTGTGTGCGGTCGAGGGTTATCCGTCGCCCGCTAAACGGTCGGCTGGGTTTGCGGCGCTGCGTCAGCGCGTGTACATGCCTGAAACATTGCACGCCATGCTCCATCAACCAACGCCAAAGCAGCAGGATATTCACGATGCTTGGCACTGTGCGCTACTGGCGTGGAGCTTGGAGCATGCAAAAGAGAGCGTGGCTTGGCCGCCAGCAGAGATGCCAGCGGCCGAAGGGTGGATCTTTGTACCGAGGGATGCGTTAAGCGAATAGCCGTTTAAGCGTTCTCTTCCGGCAGCTCCGCGCTGTGGAAGACGTTTTGCACATCGTCTAGCTCTTCCAGCATGCCAAGGAATTTTTCAAACATCGCCACATCATCGCCTTCAATTGGCGTGGTGGTTTGCGGCAGGAACTGGATCTCATCCGTTTCAAAGTCGATTTCGCCGAAGGCATCCAGCAGTGCCTGCTTGGCTTTGGCGTAGTCGGTATGCGGGGCAAACACCGTGATGCGGCCCTCTTCCTGCTCAATGTCAGTAACATCCACGTCGGCTTCCATCAGCGCTTCCAGTACGGCTTCTTCATCGCTGCCGTTAAAGGAGAAAATTGCGCAGTGGTCGAACATGTGGCTGACGCTGCCCGGCGTGCCGATCTTGCTCTTGGTTTTGGTGAAGCAGCCGCGTACATCGCCAAAGGTGCGATTGGGGTTGTCGGTCAAGCAGTCGACAATCACCATGGCGTTGCCGGGGCCAAAGCCCTCGTAGCGCGCCGGGGAGAAGTCTTCGCCGCCTGCGCCGCTGGCTTTATCCAGGGCTTTATCAATAACGTGAGATGGAACTTGGTCTTTCTTGGCACGCTCCATCAAACCGCGCAGCGCGAGGTTACCGTTGGGGTCCGTGCCGCCCGCTTTGGCACAGACGTAAATTTCACGCCCATACTTGCTGTAAACCTTGGTTTTCGCAGCGGCCGTTTTGGCCATGGATTCCTTACGGTTTTGAAACGCCCTACCCATATTGAAGTCCTTTATTAGCCATGAACCGCCTGCATGGCAGGCGTCATCGTTTTCAAAAAGGGGAAAATTTTACCCAACAGCGTACCATGCTAACAGCGTTATTTAAGCGCCTGGGTGGTTTCCCCTACGGTTAAAAGACATGCTACAGGCAACAACACAAGAATTGGCCTTAGCTTAGGCAAGCGCTGTCGTATACTGGCCAGCTCATAACGATGCTATCCATGGAGGAGAAAATGCCGCTGACACTCTGGCTTTCGCTGGCTGCCATTTGTGCGATGGGGGCCATGTCGCCTGGGCCAAGCTTAGCATTGGTGCTACGCCACACTTTGGGGGGTGGCCGTGTGCCAGGAATGACCGCCGCGATCTTTCATGCCTTAGGCGTAGGGTTTTACGCGTTGCTCACCGTGCTGGGCTTGGGCGCTGTAATGGTACGCTTTCCCGAGCTTTTTCAGCTGATTACATGGTTTGGTGCTGCCTACCTGGCGTGGCTGGGGATAAAAGCGTTGCGGGCGGGCCGGGGTGGCGCGCTTACGCCGGGCGCCGTGGCCACCACACCGCGTCAGGCGGCCAAAGAGGCGGTGCTGGTGGCACTGGGCAACCCTAAGCTGATCATCTTTTTTGTGGCGCTATTAAGCCAGTTTGTCACCCCCGAGATGAGCCTACTCGCCAAGGCGATTATCGTGGCCACGGCTATTATTATTGATGGTGGCTGGTACGTGCTGGTGGCCGTAGGGCTTTCTCACTCTCGGGTGCTGCCGTGGCTGCAGCGCCACGCCCACTGGATTAACCGCATTACCGGCGTACTGTTGATTGCGCTGGCGCTGCGTGTGGTGGCGGGGCCCATCATTTAATTTCCACGCTGGTGTCACTACCGTTGCCATGGCAAGGTAAGGCGCATTCTGGTAAAGGCATTTAGAGGCCTGGCGATGACGATTTACGAGCAGGATTGTTATACCCACCAGGGTGAGCCTTTTAACCTGCGCGCACTGCGCGGGCAGGTACTGCTGGTGGTGAATGTGGCCAGCCAGTGCGGCTTCACTCCTCAGTTAAAAGAGCTTGAGGGGCTTTATCAGCGCTATCGGGATCGCGGCTTTATGGTGTTGGGCTTTCCCTGCAACCAGTTTGGGCGCCAGTCGCCCGAGAGTGCCGAGGCGTTCTGCGCCTTTGGCGAGCAGCAGTTCGGGGTGAGCTTTCCGCTGCTGGAAAAGGTGAAAGTCAACGGCTCCGATGCTCACCCGCTATTTGTACAGCTCAAGCGGGAGGCGCCGGGGTTTTTGGGCACCAAAGCTGTAAAGTGGAATTTCACCAAGTTTCTGGTAGGCCGAGATGGCAAGGTCATCGCCCGCTTTGGCCCCAAGGATCATGGGTTAACGCTGCGCTTAGCCCTTGAAGCCGCACTGGATAAAGAGTGAATCAGCCAGCCGCTAAACCTCCCCGCGCGCGACCATCAAGCGTTGCATTAGCTCGGTCCAGCGATGGCGAACCATCATGGTCGTCAATCCCGAAAAGAGTGCCCAGCTTTTGCGCCGCCAGCCTTTCAGTTTCAGATTGTGGTTCACCAGCTGCTTCATCAGTTTGTAGTCATCGAACTTGCGCCACTCGCTGGCGACTGACAGCTGGTGGCGTGACATCACCGGCGCTAGCTCTAAGCGCAGCATCCACTCAAGCTCTTTGAGCGACATCTTGTGCTGCTCAATCACCTCAATCATATGGGCGTAGTCGCGCTCGCTGGGTTCGCGGTCAAGCCAGAGAGGGGCGAGTGCGAGCCACAAATCGCCCCGCTCATCGACTAGCTGCTGTGCATTCATTAAAGATCCCGTCGGCAAGTGGTGGGCAGGCCGCTATCCTGCCGCGAATGGCGGATAAGCTCAAGAGCGGACAGGGCGCGCCGAGACCGCTAGAATACCCTCATTGATAACTCGGCACTGCCGTGCCGAACGCAATACTCATCTGATGAAGGGGTCGAATGTGATCATTAAACCGAAAGTGCGTGGCTTTATCTGCACCACCACCCACCCGAAAGGCTGCGAGCAGAACGTTCTCGAGCAGATCGAAGCGACCCGCGCCCGTGGTTTGGATAAAAGCCAAGGCCCGAAGAAAGTGCTGGTGATCGGTGCCTCTAGCGGTTACGGCCTAGCGGCGCGTATTACCGCCGCCTTTGGTTACGGCGCCGACACTCTGGGGGTGTTTTTTGAAAAGCCGGGCACCGAGAAGAAGCCGGGCACCGCTGGCTGGTACAACAGCGCCGCGTTCGATAAGTTTGCCAAGCAGGAAGGTCTGTACAGCAAATCCATTAATGGCGATGCGTTCTCCCACGAAGCGCGGGAAAAAGCCATTGAGCTGATCAAGCAGGACATGGGCGAGATTGATCTCGTGGTCTACTCGCTGGCGTCTCCCGTGCGCAAACTGCCTGACAGCGGTGAGCTAAAGCGCTCCAGCTTGAAGCCGATTGGTGAGACCTACCGCGCCACGGCGATCGATACCAATAAAGACGCCATCATCGAAGCCGAAGTGGAACCGGCCACCCAGCAAGAGATCGACGACACCATCACCGTGATGGGCGGCGAAGATTGGGAACTGTGGATGAGCGCGCTGGATGACGCAGGCGTGCTTGCCAAAGGTGCACGCAGCGTAGCGTTTAGCTACATCGGCACCGAAATTACCTGGCCGATCTACTGGCATGGTGCCCTGGGTAAAGCCAAAGAGGACCTGGACCGCGCAGCGTCCGCCATCGATGCCAAGCTCAAAGAGAGCGGTGGCGGTGCCAACGTGGCCGTGCTGAAATCCGTCGTTACCCAAGCCAGCGCCGCGATCCCCGTGATGCCGCTGTATATCGCCATGGTCTACCGCATCATGAAAGAGCAGGGCCTGCACGAAGGCACCATTGACCAGCTGAACCGCCTGTTCGGCGAGCGTCTTTACTCCGGCCAGACTGGCGAAATGGTCACCGACGACCACGGTCGCCTGCGTTTGGACGACTGGGAACTGCGCGACGACGTTCAAAAAGCCTGCCAAGACCTCTGGCCGGAAGTCACCACCGAGAACTTATTCGACATTACCGACTATGCTGGTTACAAGCATGAGTTTTTGAAGCTGTTTGGCTTCGAGCGTAACGACGTTGATTACGACGCCGATGTGAACCCGGAAGTCGAGTTTGATGTCGTGACACTATAGGGCAACGCGCGACGGGTAACGCTTGCCGCCGCGCTGTTGATCATCTAACCGGATAGGATGAGGTGCTGTATGGATACCAGAGAGAGCAAGACCCGGGAAGAAGAGAAAGAGCATATGCTGAGCGAGCGCTTACCCGAAGATTTCGAGACCTCGCAGCCTCAGCAGCAACCAGAAGCGAAAAAGCCTGCTAATGGGCTGCATAAAATGCTGCCGTTAATCATCGTGATTATGGGCATCATCGTCGCTGGCATTGTGATGCTGGGGCTAGGCAATAGCGGCGGCTAAATCTTGCGCTTTTGCGGTACACATTGCCGGGCCTATGGTCCGGCAGTATGCGTTTAAGCCCCCCTGTTTTTGCATTCTGGGCGATGACTACGCCAAGTGATGATTTTAATGTTTGTAAGCTTTTGCACCTATCTCCTGCTAAAAGTCCGTTAACCTAAGTACAACGTTACTGTTTCTTGCCGTTTTACGTTGCGTTCAAGCGCTGTGGTTAACTAGCTTGCAAAGTGTACTTCAGGAAAAAGTGCACTTCAGCAAAAGGAGAAAGGGTATGAAACGGACAGCACTCGCAGTAGCCATTGGTACAGTATGTGCCGGATTGTCAGGCATCGCTTTTGCCCAAAATGATGATCAGACTGACGCATCGACCACACGGGACATGTCGCAACAGCGACAGAACGAAGTGGCCGAACAGCAGCTCCAAAATGGCCAAAACCAAGATGGCAACGAGACAATGGATGTCACTGTTGACCAAGCGCCTGCGGATGTTCAGGTTCAGCAGGAGTCGCCCAATATTACGGTGGAGCAGTCCCAGCCCGATGTCACTATTGAGCAGCCCAAACCTGAAGTGACTATTGAGCAGCCTGAGCCAGAAGTCACGGTGGAAGAGGCGGAGCCGAACGTCACCGTTGAGCAGCGCGGCGAGCCAGAGGTCACCATTGAGCAGGCCGACAATGCTGAGGTAGAGGTTAACCGGGGTAACGAAGAGCGTGACCAAGAACAGCAGTCAGAGCAGCAGAATCAGCAAGTTGTAAAGGAAGACGTTCAGCAGAACGACCAGGGCAATTCGCTGATGGCGGAGCGCGCACGGGACCTGGAAGGCATGAGCGTCGCTAACCAACAGGGTGATGAAGTGGGTGAAATCCAGCACATCGCCCGTCATCAAGAGAGTGGCGAGCTGTTTGCGATTGTCTCGATTGGCGGCATCTGGGGCTTCGGCGCTAGTGATGTAGCGCTCCCCGTGAAAGAGATGCAGCGCGAAGGAGACCAGTTGGTCGTCAACACCGACTACGGTAGCGAAGAGATCGAAGCGTCCGCCGACGAATACCGCGAGAGTGACTACCAGATTATTGATAACCAAACGACGCTTTCAGACGCGGAAGAGAACAGGTAACACTCACTCGCTATAGCCCTGCGACGTCTTTTTTGAGATAGCGACAGCAGGCGCTGCCTTCAGTGGCACAATTGGGTAAGATGTTGGTACCACAAATGACCCAGTTAGCCAGCGGCGGTTTTCATGCAGCGCAATAGGCAGTACAGCGAACCCACATGCACTCCAGTACGTTAACGCCACCCCCTAGCAACCGCAGGCGGGTGGCGTTTGTGCTGCTGCCGGGGTTTTCGCTGTTGGCTCACGCCAGCGCTATTGAGCCGCTGCAAATGGCCAACCAACTGAGCGGCCAGATGCTGTATCACACCGTGACCCTCAGCCTAGATGAAGAGCCCGTGCGCAGCGGCGCGCAGCTTTCGCTCATCGCGCAGCATGCGTTAGGAGCCCCCCTTGGCCCGCTGGATTTACTGCTGGTGTGTGCGCCTACGCCGCTACCCTACGTATTGCCCGCGAAGCTCAATGAGTGGCTGCGTAGCCATCATGGCCGTGGCGTTGCTATCGGCGGTTTGGCCGGAGGCACCGAGGTGCTCGCTCGCTGTGGTTTGCTGGAAGGCTACCGCGCTACCTTGCCTTGGCAGCGCTTCGATGCGTTTGCCCAAGCCTATCCCCAGGTGACGCTCTCCCAACAGCTGTTTGAAATTGATCGCGACCGCCTGACCTGCGCGGGCGGCACCGCCGCTATGGATATGATGCTCACGCTAATTGGCAAGCATCACGGCCCGCGCCTAGCCGAGCAGGTCTCCGAACAGTTCGTCTGCGACCGTATTCGCTTGGCCGATGAACGCCAGCATGTGCCGCTGCGTAACCGTTTGGGCCACGCGCCCCAGAGCTTGGTAGATGCGGTGACTCTCATGGAAGCAAATATTGAAGAGCCGCTCTCGACGTTGGAACTGGCCGAGCATTTGGGGATCTCCCGGCGTCAGCTGGAGCGATTATTCAAGAAGTACTTGCAGGCGGTGCCCAGCCGCTACTACCTCGACCTGCGTTTGCAGGAGGCACGCAAACAGCTGCGTGAGAGTGACCGGGCCGTCGGTGATATTGCCTTTGCCACTGGGTTTTCTTCAGGGGCTCACTTCTCAACCGCCTATCGCCACCATTTCGGTATGACGCCGAGAGAGGAACGGCTCGGATAACGCTTTACGTCAGCGTATCCACAATGCCGCCCTCTACGCGAAGCGCGGCACCGGTAGTGGCACTGGCCTGTGGCGAGGCTGCATAGACGCTCATGTGGGCGACTTCTTCGGGCGTCGCCAAGCGCTGAATGATCGACGACGGACGGTTCTCTTTGACGAAACGCGCTTCTATTTCCTGCTGCGAGATACCCTCTTTCTGAGCGATGTCGCTGAGCATGTTCAACACGCCCTCTGAGCGCGTGGGTCCTGGAAGAATAGCGTTGACCGTGACTTGGGTGCCACTCAATACTTTTGCCAATCCTCGTGAAATAGACAGTAGCGCAGACTTTGTCATGCCATAGTGAACCATTTCGCTGGGAATGTTGATCCCGGATTCGCTGGACACGAACTGGATGCGGCCCCAATCGCGCTCACGCATGCCCTTGGCGTAATGACGCGACAAACGAACCGCACTCATGATGTTAACATCGAAGAATTGTTGCCAAGTGGCGTCGTCTACGTCGAAGAAGTCTTGCGGGCCAAAGATGCCTACGTTGTTGATAAGGATGTCGGTCTCGGGCTGCTGGTCAATCAGAGCCTGACACCCTTCTGGAGTGCCTAGGTCGGCGGCTACCCCGGTCGCGCGGGCCTCTGGAAGGCGCTTTTTTAGGGCAGCGATGGCATCATCCACCCGCTGCTGCGTGCGCCCGGTAACGACTATTTCTGCGCCCGCGTTGGCCAGTCCTTCTGCGATGGCATAGCCGATACCGGCGGTAGATCCGGTGATAATGGCATGCTTGCCGCGTAGATCGATCTTCATGGTTCAGCTCCTTGGGTCAAAAATGTCCGTGCCGCTCCACAAGGCACTAGTGAATGCCCTACTAGTGACAATGGGGCGCTTTAGACATTCTTCAAGGTGATGCGAGCCAGTACTTAGATGTAAATGCACACGTCTCTATTCATAATTTACCGTCCCAATACTGAAAGCAGGGCGTCCTACGCCCCCCGTATACTGATTCAATCGCTTACTCCACTGGAGGTACTGTCCCATGAGCCACACCCCGAACCGTCAAGACTTCGACCACTACATGACGCCTAACTACGCGCCGCAGCAGATTATTCCGGTACGTGGTGAAGGCAGCCGCTTGTGGGACCAAGAAGGCCGCGAGTACATCGATTTCGCTGGCGGTATTGCGGTGAACTCCCTGGGTCACTGCCATCCGGTGCTGGTCAATGCGCTGAAAGAGCAGGGCGAAAAGCTTTGGCATCTCTCCAACGTATTCACCAACGAACCGGCGCTCAAACTGGCCAAAACCCTTACCGAGCGCACCTTCGCCGATAAGGTCTTTTTATGCTCCTCCGGCGGTGAAGCCAACGAAGCTGCGCTGAAGCTGGCACGCCGCTGGGCGGTCGACCACTACGGCGAGCATAAAGACAAAATCATTTCGTTCTACCAGTCGTTCCACGGCCGCACCTTCTTTACCGTCAGCGTAGGCGGCCAGCCCAAGTACTCCCAGGGCTTTGGCCCGGTGCCGGGCGGTATTCTCCACGCCGACTTCAACGACCTGGAGAGCGTTCGCAAGTTCGTGGGCGACGACACCTGCGCCATTATGGTCGAACCGATGCAGGGTGAGGGCGGCATCGTCCCCGCGACCCAAGAGTTCCTGCAGGGCCTGCGCGACCTGTGTGACCAGCACAACGCGCTGCTGATTTTCGATGAAGTGCAAACCGGCGTTGGACGCAGCGGCGAGCTGTATGCCTATAAAAACTTCGGCATTACCCCGGATATTCTCACCAGCGCCAAATCGCTGGGCGGCGGTTTCCCCGTTGGTGCTATGCTGACCACCGACGCCATCGCCACATCGCTAGCCATCGGCACCCACGGCTCCACCTACGGCGGTAACGCATTGGCCTCTGCGGTAGCGCTGGCGGCGGTCGAGTTCATCGATACGCCGGAGGTACTGCAAGGTGTCAAACATCGCCACGATCTGTTCCGCGAGCACCTGGAAACCATCAACCGCAAGCACGGCGTTTTCAAAGAGATCCGTGGTATGGGCATGTTGATGGGGGCCCAGATGTCGGACGCCTTCGAAGGCCGCGCCAAAGATATTTTGCCGTTGGCGATTGAAGAGGGCGTGATGGCGCTCATTGCTGGCCCCAACGTGCTGCGTATGGCGCCGTCATTGGTGATTCCCGAGGAAGACATTGCTGAAGGCATGGCGCGCCTTGAACGTGCCATCGAGCGACTTGTTGCCAGCGCATGAGTAGAGCGCAAGTCACACAAGAGGGGGCGTTAAACATGTTGGTAATCCGACCGGTCACCCTGGCTGACCTTTCCGCCTTAGAGCAACTGGCAGAACATGCGGTGCCACGGCTTACCAACCTGCCTGCCAATCGTGAACGCCTTGAGGAGCGCATCCTGCGCTCCCAGGAAGCATTCGCCAGCGAGATCGAGTTTCCCGGTAACGAGCACTATATGTTCGTACTGGCGGACGATAGCCGCAACGACGTGCTGGGCACGGCCACCATCCGTGCCCAGGCGGGTGCCGCCGAGGCTTACTACACCTACCGCCAAGAGACGCTGATTCACGCCTCTCAGCAGCTTAACGTTCGCCGTGAAGTGCAAACGCTGGCGCTTTCTCATGAGGCCTCGGATGCCACGCTACTTTGTGCGCTGTCGCTCAACCCACGCTACAAAGGCACCAGCGCAGAGAGCCTGCTGCGCCGGGCGCGGCTGATGTTCATCGCCCAATACCCGGAGCGCTTCTCGCGGATTTTGGCGGTGGCCTTTCCCGGCTATTTGGATAGCCAGAATGAATCCCCCTTTTGGGAGAGTGTGGGCCGCCACTTCTTTGCCCGCAGCTTCCAAGAGATGAACCACATGGCGGGCGTGCGTTCGAAGAGCTTTATTGCTGAAGTGATGCCGCAGTTTCCGCTCTACTTACCGCTACTCACGCCCCAGGCCCGCGCTGCGATTGGCCGCGAGCACCCGGCCCATGAAGAGGCGCTGGCGGAAATGTTGGCTGAAGGCTTCGTGCGCTCCCGGCATGTGGATATTTTCGACGCGGGCCCCATCGTCAAAGCCGAGCGCGAACGCTTAGAAACGTTCCGCCGCGCGGCCTGGCACCCGGTTCGGATACGCCCCGAGCACGCGCTGCCGGATGCCGAACCGGCGATGATCGCCAATCAAACGCTGAGCGATTTCCGCTGCATCGTTGCGCGCTATGCGCTCTCGCCCACGGGGCAGCTGATGCTCTCCCCGCAGCACGCGGAGCGTTTGGGTGTAGAAGAGGGGCGGGCGGTGCTGGCGGCACCGTTAACCCTGCCAAGCGCCATCGATGCGCTTGATGAAGGAGAGATGTAATGCGCATTCGACCCATTGCCCGTAATGATCTGGATGGGCTCCAGGCGCTTGCGCAGCAGGCCGGTGTTGGCTTTACCTCGCTGCCGGATAACCGCGAGTTTTTGGCCGGTAAGATCGAGTCCGCCGCCCGCGCGTTCGAAGAGCGTACGCCGGTGGATGACCGTCTCTACTTCTTCGTGCTGGAAGATGAAACCAACGGCGAGCTAGCAGGCTGCTGCGCCATCGAAGGCCAGGTAGGGCGTGAAGTGCCGTTCTACAACTACCGGCTTGGCACG
This sequence comes from Halomonas sp. 707B3, assembly GCF_024158645.1. Lineage (NCBI taxonomy): Bacteria > Pseudomonadati > Pseudomonadota > Gammaproteobacteria > Oceanospirillales > Halomonadaceae > Halomonas > Halomonas sp. 707B3. The sequence continues at coordinate 3,497 of NZ_JAMZBE010000063.1, read as the reverse complement.
CTGGCGCACTCGTCGGTACAGCTCGATCTGCATCGCACCATCGACACGCTGTTCTTAAGCTCCGACCACACCGGCGATGCCGAAGTGTGTTCGCTGTTTCTGCGTCCGGAGTATCGCGGCGAGGCCAACAAGCACCTGCGTAACGGGGCGCTGCTTTCCAAAGCGCGCTGGCTGTTCATTGCCCAGTTCCGCGACCGCTTTCCGCAGAAAGTGCTGGCCGAGATGCGCGGCGTGTTCGATGACAACAACGTTAGCCCCTTCTGGGAAAGCCTGGGGAAACACTTCTTCCCCATGGATTTCAACGAAGCCGACCGCTTGACCGGCCTGGGCCAGAAGAGCTTCATCGGCGAGCTGATGCCCAAGTTCCCGATCTACACCACCTTCATGTCGGAAGAGGCGCGGGCTTGTATCGGGCAGGTGCACCGGCACACCCGGCCAGCGCTGGAGATGCTCAAAAAAGAGGGGCTGCGCTGGGAAGGCTACATCGACATCTTCGATGGTGGCCCCACGGTGGAGGCCTACATCGATGACGTGCGGGCGATTCGCAACTCGCAGCTTTATCAGGTGGAAGTCTCCTCTAACGCGCCACAAGAGAGCGTTAGCCGCTGGCTGGCGGCATCTACCCAGATGCTGAACTTTACCGCGAGCTGGATCGGCCGCGGCCCGGCAGATAGCAGCACGATTGTGCTCACCCCCGACGAGGCCGAGCGGCTAGGCGTTTCCACCGGCGACGCCGTTCGCCTGCTGGAAACCTAATATTGGCAATCTAAGCGCCCCCTCGACCCGCGCCAAGACGACAAAAACTCAGTGAAGGAGAGCACGATGCACCCCCAGAACATGCACGCCCAGCAGCAGCAACTGATCAACGGCGCCTGGGTCGTCGGCGACGCCGAGCCCTTTACCAAGCACGACCCCGTTGCGGGAACGCTGCTATGGCAAGGGGCGGCTGCCTCTAGCCGTCAGGTAAGCACGGCGGTGGAAGCAGCCCGTGCGGCGTTTCCTGCCTGGGCGCGCACGCCCTTTGCTGAGCGTCAGGCGCTGGTCGAGCGCTTTGTAGACGTATTGACCGCACGTCGCGAAGACTTGGCCATTGCCATCGCCTCGGAAACCGGCAAGCCATTGTGGGAAGCACGCACCGAAGCAGGCGCGATGATTGGTAAGGTCGCGCTCTCCATCAAGGCGTACCACGAGCGCACTGGGGAGCGCGAAAAAGAAGTGGGCAGCGCCAAAGCGGTACTGCGCCACCGCCCCCACGGCGTCATGGCGGTGTTTGGCCCCTATAACTTCCCCGGCCACCTGCCCAACGGCCATATGGTGCCTGCCCTGTTGGCGGGGAACACCGTGGTGTTCAAGCCCAGTGACCAAACCCCGCTCACTGCGGATTTCACCCTGCAGTGCTGGTTAGAAGCCGGATTGCCTGCCGGAGTGATCAACCTCGTGCAGGGCGGTGTCCCGGTCGGGCAGGCGCTCTCCGCCCATCCCGGTATCGATGGCCTGCTGTTTACCGGCAGCGCCAAAGTGGGTGGAATGCTGCAGCAGCAGTTCGCCGGGCAGCTGGATAAAATCCTCGCGCTGGAATTAGGCGGCAATAACCCGCTGGTGGTGAAGGACGTGGATGACGAGCGTGCGGCGGTACTGACGATTCTACAGTCGGCGTTTCTCTCCGGCGGCCAGCGCTGCACCTGCGCCCGCCGCTTGATGGTGCCTCAAGGCGAGGTGGGCGACCGTCTCATCGATGCGCTTTCTGATGCTATCGCCAAGCTGCACGTGGCGGGGCAGTTCGACGAGGAGCCTGCGCCGTTCTATGGCGGCTTGGTAAGCGTTGCTGCAGCCGATGGCCTCCTCAACGCCCAGGATGAACTGGAAGCCATGGGCGGTACGGTTATTAACCGTATGCAGCGCCTCAAAGAGAACACCAGCCTGCTCAGCCCTGCGCTGATCGACGTGACGGGCCTGGACGTGCCCGACGAGGAGCATTTCGGCCCGCTGCTGAAAATACACCGCTACGCGGATTGGGATGAGGCGCTGGCCCTTGCCAACGACACCCGTTACGGCCTGTCTGCCGGGTTGATCGGTGGCGAGCAGGCGGATTGGGACGACTTCCTGCTGCGTATTCGCGCAGGCATTGTGAACTGGAACCGCCAGACCACAGGAGCCTCTGGCGATGCGCCCTTCGGCGGCGTAGGCGACAGCGGCAACCACCGCCCCAGCGCCTACTACGCGGCGGATTACTGCGCCTACCCGGTCGCTTCCATGGAAGCCGAAAGCCTGGAAATGCCCGAAACCCTGCCGCCGGGAGTCAATTTATGAGCGTCAACAGCATTCACGAAGTCAACTTCGATGGCTTGGTAGGGCTTACCCACAACTACTCGGGGCTTGCCCACGGCAACGTGGCCTCCATGAGTCACGGCGGCTTGGTCTCCAACCCCAAAGAGGGGGCGCTGCAGGGGCTGGCCAAAATGAAGTCGCTGATGGACGCAGGCTATGCCCAGGGCGTGCTGCCTCCCCAGCAGCGCCCGGATTTGGGCGCACTGCGAGCGTTAGGCTTTAGCGGCAGCAACAGCGAGATCCTCGCTCAAGCCGCGAAGCAAGCGCCGCAGCTGCTGCGGGCGGTATGTTCAGCCTCCAGCATGTGGACGGCTAACGCAGGCACAATTACCCCCAGCGTCGATGCGCCGGATGGTCGGGTGCACTTTACCCCCGCCAACCTGCAATCCAGCTTCCACCGTTACCTGGAGCCGAAAACCACTGGCCGCGTGCTACAGGCGATTTTCCGCGATGAGCAGCGTTTTGCTCATCACCCGGTGCTGCCCGCTACGCCCGCGTTTTCCGATGAAGGGGCGGCCAACCATACCCGTCTGTGCGGCGAATACGGTGAGCCTGGCGTTCATCTCTTCGTTTACGGCCGTCAAGCGTTTGGTGACGCGCGTAGCAGTGAGCGCGAACCCAAGCGCTACCCCGCCCGCCAAACCCTGGAAGCCAGCCAAGCGGTGGCCCGCCAGCACGGGCTGAGCGAGGCGCAAACCGTCTTCGCCCAGCAGCACCCGGAGGCCATCGATGCCGGGGTGTTCCACAATGATGTGATTGCCGTGGGTAACGGCCCAGTGCTGCTCTACCACGAAATGGCGTTTCTCGATGAAGAGCGCACGCTGGACGAGCTGCGCGCCAAGATGAGCACGCCGCTGATTCCCGTTCGGGTGCCGGTGGAAGCGGTGAGCATGGAAGACGCGGTGGCATCGTACCTGTTCAACTCCCAACTACTCTCCAACACGGATGGCACCATGACCCTGGTGGTGCCCAGCGAGTGCCAAGAGCGGGAAGCCGTTTGGAACACGATTCAAAACTTCATCCTGGCGGGCAATAACCCTATTGGCGAAGTGATCGTTAAAGACGTGAAGCAAAGCATGCGCAATGGCGGCGGCCCCGCCTGCCTGCGCCTGCGCGTGGTGCTAACGGAAGCCGAGCGCGCTGCGCTTACCGGCCGCGTACTGCTCAAC